>CAIWVR010000409.1 GCA_903916165.1 uncultured Hyphomicrobiales bacterium
CGAGACGATCTTTGGAGCCGTTTGCCCAACACAGGCGTAAAGCATAGTCGCTGTCTTTGATCAGGCCGCGGGTGCGAAGCGCCTCAACAAAGACCTGCCAGTAAGCCAGGCGGTCTTCATCCGGGGCTGCCATTTCAAGTATGCCGATCAGCTTCATGGATTCTTCCAATATTGCCGCAATGCCTAGTCTACGGTGATCTTCGCTGTCTTGGCGACCGCGGTCCATTGTTCGATTTCGCTGTCAAGTAACTGCTGCAGTTCCTGCGGACCGCCGCGCCCGGGCGTCATGCCTTGCTTCAACATCACTTCTTTGACGTCCTCGCGTTGAAGAACGTCATGAAAAGCTTGGTTTAACTGCTCAATGAGGGGTCGCGGTGTGCCTGCAGTTGCCACGAGCCCGATCCACTGGCGTGCCCGAAAATCGGGAAAGCCTGCCTCAGCGGCTGTCGGGAGGTCCGGCAATTCCTTCTCTCGTGTCGTGGCGCTTGTTGCGAGGGCACGCAATGCTCCATGGGTTATTTGTGGCAAAGAGGCTGCTGGCGAGATCAGAGTGAGGTGGACCTCGCCGTTCACAGCAGCCAGAACCGCAGGCGGGCCGCCCTGATAAGGGACGTGCTGCATTTGAATCCCGGCTTGCCGACTCCAGGCTTCGAGGAGCAGGTGAGCCTGGCTGGCAATGCCAGGTGTGCTGTAAAACATCTTCTGCTGTCGCGCGAGCGCAACAAATTCCTTCAGGCTATGAGCCTTCAATTGTGGGTTGACGAGAAACAGAAGCGAGTTTTCCGCGAGGATGCTCACTGGCTCGAGCGCGCGAAGATATTGCGCATTCGGCTTGAGGGCGGCATTGATGGAGAATGTCGTCGTGACGAACAGGAGCGAATGGCCATCCGGCGCTGCATTATGAACCGCGTTCGCGCCAATAATGCCGCTCGCGCCAGGCCGGTTCTCAATAATGATGGGCTTGCCGAAGGATTTTTCGAGATGCGGTTGCATGACGCGTGCAACGATGTCGGCGATGCCACCTGGCGGCAGCGGAATGATGAAGCGAACCGGACGGTCCGGAAAAGCGGTGGCCGGTTGTGGGGCGAGCGCACACATCATGGTGGAGAGCGCAAGAGCCAAGGCCACAAAACCCTTACGGTGCCGGATTGATGCGCCAGCGTTCGTCCTGCAGAAGTCCTGCATGTTGCCCTCCAGTAAGCCGCTCTTTTGGCGACCGGAATATATACCAACATATTGATGCGATACTTGCAACTGATCGGATCGCCCGTTCATTTCGCGGTTGCGAAAAGGACGTGTTTTCATCTCAAGATGATGCTATTCCTGCGACCGGACGCGTGTCGCACGAGACGGATCGAAGGTTCATGAAAGAGGCTGCAAAAGCGCTACCATCCAAGCCGACCGAGGTCACTCCAGAGCCGGGTGCGGTCAACAATCGCATCTTCTTCCGGCTTTTCCAGCTCGGAAACACATTGCAGCGGCAGGCTTTCAAGGAACTCGGAATCAGCACCGTTCAATGGGCCATGCTGGGGGCTCTCTCTCGCGCGCGCGCGGAAGAGGGCATGTCGCTGGCCGATCTTTCCGATTATCTCCTCGTCAGCCGACAAAATCTCGATGGAGTCCTGAAGCGTCTCGAGCGTGATGGCCATCTTGTGCGGATCACGGATGCCGTGGACCGCCGCGCGCGCGTCATCAAGCTGACGCCCGGAGGAAAGCGCTTCTGGACGTCCTTGCAGCCCAAGATCTATGAATTCTATCGGCAGGCCATGGTGCAGTTCCGCTTCGACGATTCCGTAGCATTTGTGCATTACCTGAACATGTTGCAGGCCGATTTACAGGATGTCGAGCTGCCATAAATTCAGGCTGGATGGTCGGGCCGTCCGGCCATCATGCGAACCGCGCGATATGTGATGGCCACTTTGTCACGGGCGCTCACAATCACATTGTTCTGCGTGGTGACAATGCCTCGGTTGCCCTTGCTTGTCTGTCGCACCGCAGTGACCTCGACTTCTGCGTGGATCGTATCTCCGGCGAAGACCGGGTTCAGCACCTTTTTTTCGATTTCGAGAAGTGCGAGGCCGGTCGTCTGCATGGTTGCCTGACAGAGCAGGCCCTCAATCATGGTGTAGACGAGCGCTGCTGGCGCAACCCGCCCTTTGATGACACCATGCTCCTGGCCGAAGCTCAGATCTGTGAACAGCGTTTCCAGCATGCCTGTGACGCCGATAAAATTCACGATGTCGGGTTCGGTGATGGTCCGGTTCAAAGTCCGGAACCGGTCGCCCACCTTCAGATCATTCCAGTAGAATCCGATACCGACAGTTTTCATGTGGTGGGCCCGTTCTTGATGGACTTGACGATGGTGCCGTCTCGGGCGGCACCTGTTGCGAACATGGCGGTCATTTCGCTTTCGGTCAGCCCAGCTTCATGAAGAATATCGCGGCTGTGCTGGCCGAATTTCGGCTGCATGCGGCCTATCCCGACCTTGGTGTCGCTGAAGCGAAGCGGCAATTGCGTCATCACGATCGCGCCTTCGGTGGGATGCTGTGCCTTCTGGAAGAGACCCACATCTGCCAGATGCGGGTCATCGAATACCTCGTCGAGTGTTGCAATCCGGGCGCTCGGGATATCAAGTTTCTCCAGGGCAAGCAGCCATTCTTCGGTCGTGCGCCCATGAAGCGATTCGCCGGCAAGCTTATAGACGTCATCAATGTTGCGGCTGCGGGCCGCAAGATTGCAGAAGCGTGGATCATCATTCAATTCCGGGCGTCCGATCTCATGCCAGAACTTTTTCCATTGTGGATCGGTGTAGGCGAGCATGCAAATATAGCCGTCACTGGTGCGATAGGGCTTGCGCCAGGGTGCCAGGAGACGCGTATAGCCGAGCGGCGCTTCGGGAGGGTCAAAGGTGCGGCCGTAAAGATGTTCGACGAAGACAAAGAAAACCATGGTTTCCAGCATGGGCACTTCGACAAATTGTCCCCTGCCGGTGCGCTCGCGGGCAAACAGCGCTGCGGTGATCGCATTGGCGGCCGCCAGCGCGCAGGTCTTGTCTGCTATAATGAGCGGAACGTAGCGCGGTTCGCCAATGACGCCAGACATCAACGATGCCACGCCAGATTGTCCCTGGATGACGTCGTCATAGGCCGGTCGGCCGGCGTAGCGGCCTTCGCTGAGGTAACCATGGAGCCCGCCGAAGACGATCCTCGGGTTGCGCGCGAGAACATTTTCCGGTGAAAAACCAAGCGCCGCAATTTTATCTGGCCGCATCGAATGAATGAACACGTCCGCGCCGTCGACAAGCTTCCAGAGTGCCTCTTTCGCGGCCTGTTGCTTGAGGTCGAGGACGACCGATCGCTTGTTGCGGTTCAATCCCATGAAGAGCGCAGCCATGTCAGGCGAACGTGCGGGGCCGGTGTAGCGGGTCGTATCGCCCTCGGGGCCTTCAATCTTGATGACATCCGCGCCGAGATCGCCGAGGATCTGCGTTGCCAGGGGGC
Organism: uncultured Hyphomicrobiales bacterium; assembly: GCA_903916165.1. GTDB lineage: Bacteria > Pseudomonadota > Alphaproteobacteria > Rhizobiales > Beijerinckiaceae > Terripilifer. Next base: position 3,501 of record CAIWVR010000409.1, read on the forward strand.
CGAAGACCACGGACGTCAGATCGACCACACGAACGCCGGCTAGGGGCCCTGACATCTTGTTTCCTTCCTCTCTCCGGCGGCCAGCATCGTGGCTGCCCCGGAGCTTGTTGCGCAAGTTTGTCCTGCTTCAGGGCACTGTTCAATCGCGCCGAAAGTCTGTCAAGGTCTTTCCATATCACGCTTGCCCGGGCTCCCTCAGCATGCGAGATTGTGTCATAGCCTTGCCGGATTATCCTCCCTGCCTGATTGGCAGGGCAAGGATGGGCATCGTGTCGGGGACATCTGGTCGGTGGCGAATATGCTCGGATTGAATGAACGGATCGTGGTCGTGACGGGTGGCGCAAGCGGCATCGGGCGCGCGGTCACGCTGCGCCTTGCGCGCGAGGGATGCACGGTCGCAATTTTCGATCTCGACGAAGAGGGTGCCCAACGCACGAAAGTCATGTGCGGGGAGAAGGCAGCGTCAGTCTTCGTCTACCACGTGGACATCTCCGATTATATGCAGGTTGAACGCGCGACGGCCGATTTTGAAGAAAAAGCTGGTCCCGTTGACTTTCTCGCCAATGTCGCGGGCTGGGATCTGGCGAAGCCGTTCCTTGAAAGTGATGTTGAGCTCTGGCGCAAGATCATTGCAATCAATCTCTACGGCCCACTCAATGTTCAGCATGTCATCGCCAAGGGCATGGCGCTGCGCAAATTCGGCCGCATCGTGAATGTCGCTTCAGATGCAGGTCGGGTTGGATCATCGGGGGAAGCAGTCTATTCGGCGTGCAAGGGCGGCATCGCATCTTTCTCGAAAACCCTCGCGCGCGAGCTTGCAAAGAGTGGCGTCCAGGTGAATGTGGTCTGTCCCGGCCCGACCGACACGCCGCTTTTTCGGTCATTCGCTGATCAAAAACTTGCTGACGCGCTCACCCGGGCCATTCCGATGGGGCGCCTCGGGCAGCCTGACGATTGCGCAGGCATGATCGTTTTTCTCCTGAGCGACGACGCAGGCTTTATCACCGGACAGACAATCAGCGTGTCGGGCGGCCTGACGATGCACGGCTGAAGATTCCGACGAGGAGCAACACGTGAACGCTGTCGACCCTTACGCCTCCTACACCAAGCTGCGCATCGAGCGTCCAGCGCCGAAAGTCCTTCGTGTGATCATGGACAATGGCCGCATGAATTCGGCCGATCATGCCATGCATGCAGAACTTGCGCGCATCTGGCGCGACATCGACCAGGATCCCGAGGTCAATGCTGCCATTCTTACGGGCGCGGGAAAGGTCTTTTCCGCTGGCGGCGATTTCGACATGATCAAGGATCTGATGAACGATCCTGAAGCGCGCCTCCGTGGCTGGAAAGAAGCGAAGGATATTGTTTACAACCTGATCAATTGTTCGAAGCCGATTGTGACCGCTATGCGCGGCGTCTCGGTCGGAGCGGGGCTGGTCTGTGGCTTGCTCGGCGACATTTCAATCGCGACGAAGGATTGCGTGATCGTCGACGGGCACACGCGACTTGGCGTTGCGGCGGGCGACCATGCGGCCATTGTCTGGCCCTTGCTTTGCGGAATGGCAAAGGCAAAATATTATCTTCTGCTTTGCGATCGTCTCACTGGCGAAGAGGCAGAAAAGATCGGCCTCATCAGCCTCGCGGTCGATGACGCCGACCTTGATGGAAAAGCTCTGGAAATCGCAACGCGGTTGGCCAATGGCGCTCAAAGCGCAATCCGGCTCACGAAATATTCGCTGAACAACTGGCTGCGCAATGCCGGGCCAACATTTGATGCGTCGCTGGCGCTCGAATTCCTCGGCTTTGCTGGTAATGAGGTGAAAGAGGGCTTGGCTTCCTTTGTTGAAAAGCGTGAGCCAAAATTCCCGACAACGTCGCCCTTATAAATAAAATCATCACCTCGCTTGGCTGCGGGGCATTGCGCGGCGGGTCTGCGCTGAGGTCAAAAACCGGGGTCGGAGAAAAACGTCATGTCGAATGTGCCACTGACATTCGCGTCTGGATTGTACGATCGCATGGTGGCGCTTGCGACCGGTGCCGTACAGGTTGAGGGCGTCGATCTTGAATTTGTCAATATCGATTCCCCGCGCGAAATCTTCGACCGCATGTCTGCGACACAGGAATTTGACGCCAGCGAATATTCGAGTTCGGAGTTCGTCTCGCGTTATTGTGCCGGGAAATGTCCCTTTGTCGCCATTCCGGTCTTCCCGTCGCGCGCGTTCCGGCATGGGTTCATTGTCGTCAATCGCAAGTTCATCAAGTCCCCCAAAGATCTTGAGGGGAAGCGGATTGGCCTGCCGATGTATACAATGACGGCGTCGATCTTCATCAAGGGATTGCTGCAGGATGAATATGGCGTCGATCTTTCGACCATCGAATGGGTCGAGGGTCAGATCAATGGCGGCGAAGCGCATGGCGATCCCTCGACCATGCCGCTTGTCCGTCCCGTCCATATCAGCAAAAATACGACGGGAAAATCGCTCAGCACGCTGCTTGAGGATGGTGAGATCCACGCGACGATCGGAACGGGATTGCCGAATGCGCTCGGTCGAAACCCTGATATTCAGAGATTGTTTCCCGACTTCCGGGACAGGGAGCGGGATTATTTTGAGCGGACGGGCATTTTTCCAATCATGCATCTCGTTGCGATCCGCCGGGATGTCTATGAGCGCAACCCCTTTATCGCTGCCAGTCTCGACAAGGCATTGAACGCATCCAAGCAGGTCGCACTGCAGAAAATGCGCGCGGTTGTTTCGTTGCGCTACATGCTGCCGTGGATGAATTGTGACATTGAGGAAAATGACCGACTGTTCAAGGGCGATCCATTTCCCTACGGCCTCGAGGCGAATCGCAAGACGCTCGAAACGCTCGTGCGCTATCTTCACGAACAGCATCTCATCGCCGCGCCGGTGAGTATCGACGACTTATTCGTGCCCCTGCCGTGAGTCGGGACAGGTGGCACATGAAAAAACTGAAGGAAAGCGCGTCATGAGCGAAGCGGAACTCACGGAAATTGGCGCCGAGGCCTATCTTCGCCGGCTCGCCGAGCGAGGCGTCGAGCATGTCTTTGTCAATCCGGGGACTGATTTCGCGCCCATCGTCGAGGCGCTCTCGCGTCAGGGAGACAAGCGCTATCCACGTTTCGTTACTGTACCGCATGAAAATGCAGCCATGGCCATGGCGCATGGATATTACCGGACCTGCGGCAAGCCTCCAGTTGTCATGGTGCATGTGACAGTTGGTACTGCCAATGCGGTTTGCGGCATTATGAATGCGTCGCGCGACAATATCCCGTTGCTGCTTGCCGCTGGCCGGACGCCGATCACGGAGGGTGGTCACATTGCCTCGCGCAACAGCCATATTCATTGGGGACAGGAAGCTTATGACCAGGGCGGGATGGTCCGCGAATTCGTGAAGTGGGATTATGAATTGCGGCACGGCCAGCCGGTCGAATCCATCGTCGATCGTGCGCTCGATGTTGCGATGAGTGAACCGCGTGGTCCAGTCTATCTGACGCTCCCGCGCGAAGTTCTGGCGGACCCGGTCATAGCGCCGCGTCGCCAGTCGGAACGCAAGCTGGGTGCAGATGCCTCGCATCCTGATCCGGCGGCCATTGCCGATCTGGCGGATCTTGTCGCCCGTGCGGATTTTCCCGTCATCGTCACGACGAGTGTGGGTCGTGACCCGCGCGCCTATGCCGCGTTGCAGGATCTCGCAGAGGCTTATGCGATTCCAGTGGTGCAGAGTTTTCCAAATGAGCTCAACCTGCCCACTGATCACCCGATGCATCTTGGCTATGACACGGCCTCGCTCTTGCCGCGAGCTGATCTCATTATTGCTATTGAATCTTCCGTTCCGTGGATTCCGGTCGCCGTCAAACTGGCACCGGCTGTCAAGGTTGTGCATATTTCGGCCGATCCGCTCGTGCTCACGGTACCATTCCGTGATTTCGAAGCCGATCGCCTCATCGCAGGCGCGCCCTATGCCGCAATGCTTATGCTGCATGCCGCGCTTGCCACACGTGTCACGGAGCTGCGCGCATCTATTGAGCGTCGGCGCGAGGCGGTGTTCACGCGGCGCAAGGAGATCGAGGCGAAACGCACGAGCCTGCGGGAGTCTGCGCAGGGGCAGGTGCCGATCCATCCGATCTGGCTCACGGCCTGCGTCAACCAGGCTAAAGCGTCCGATGCCATTCTCGTCAATGAACTTGGCCTCAATGTCGCACACCTGACCATGCGCGATCACGGATCCTATCTCGGAGGCAATATGTCAGGTGGCCTTGGCTTTGGTCTGGGCGCAGCGCTTGGCGCGAAGCTCGCTGCGCCAGAGCGAGAAGTGATCTGCGTTGTCGGCGACGGCAGTTACATGTTCGGCAATCCGTTGCCTTATCATTACGTCAGCAGCGCCGAGACATTGCCGATCCTGACGATTGTCGCCAATAATCATGCCTGGCATGCCGTCGGCAATGCAACCCGCTCCGTCTACCCGGACGGGGACGCGTCGCGCATGAATGTCATGCCGCTGACCTCGCTCGATCCGTCACCCGCATTCGAGAAGATGATCGAGGTCTGTGGCGGCTACGGAGAACGTGTCGAGCGTCCGGAGGATTTGCCCGCGGCACTCGAGCGCGCGCTCGCGAAGGTTCGCTCCGGCACGCCCGCCATGCTCAATGTCCATACTCAAGGGCGGCATTGACGGGGCGAACTTTTCGACCGTCAGGCCGGAATCGTTCAGGATATCCCCTGAACGGGTAGACGTTCTGCCTGGGCCATCTCTGCCTTTCCAGACTTGCATTGCGGGCCGGGCGAAGCCTAGTCTCTCAAAATGCTCCAAAGAGGGCGCGCGGGAGGATAGATGGCTGAGAAGGCTCTTGCCGGCACCGTGGCGCTTGTCACCGGTGCGTCACGCGGTATCGGCACCGCGATCGTGTCGCAACTCGCAGAGCGGGGGGCACATGTCTTTGCCTTGGCCCGCGATTCAGAGAAACTTGCGCAAATCCAATCTGAACTTGGTGGATCTTGTACCTGTGTGCCCTGTGATCTGGGGTCCTCGGAGGCCTTGATTGATCTCCGGCATGAGATTTTGCGCACTTGGGGGCGCCTCGACGTGGTCGTTGGCAATGCGGCCATTATGGGACCGCGCACCGCACTCAGCGCCTTGGACGAGCAGGCTTGGTGCGATGTGGTCAATACCAATCTGACCGCCAATTGGCGCCTGATCCGACATTTCGACAGTCTCTTGCGCGCGGCTCCGCATGGTCGTGCGCTGTTCTTGACCTCGGGCGCGGGCAGTCGTGCCCGCATGGTACCGCAACGTGGGGCCTATGCCATTTCCAAGGCGGCACTTGACGCGCTGGCGCGGACCTATGCCTCGGAAACGGAGGGGACGAACCTGCGCGTGATGCTCTGTAATCCGGGGCCGACCCGCACGGGGCTGCGGGCGCAGGCGGCCCCTGACGAGGATCCCATGACATTGCCCACCCCCGCCCAGGTCGCCTCGAAGCTGATCGCGCTGTGTTTGCCGTCCTGGAACGAGAGCGGGCGCTTATATGATTATCCGCAGGATCGTCTGCTGGATTTTCATGGTCCCAACTAATCTTTTGGGTGTTTGGCCCCCAAGGGGGTGGCGACGGTTATACGACAAGAAACCAAAAGGGAGCAGGGATCATGCGCCTCTTGCAAGCAAGCCTAGTCTTGGTCGTCGCGGGCCTGTGCATGGGACCCCCACATGTGTTGGCGCAGACGCCAGACGTTTTCTACCGCGGACGCACTGTCGAACTCTATGTGGGGACTGATCCCGGTGGTGGCTATGATCTCTATGGACGCCTTGTTGCCCGATATATGGGCAAGCATATTCCCGGTGGCCCAACATTCGTTGTGAAGAATATGCCCGGTGCGGGCCATTTGCGCATGGCAAACTGGGTTTATGGCGCTGCACCGCGCAATGGCACGGTGATGGCCGCAGCCCCGCAATCCGTCGCCATCGAGCAGTTGCTGGGGACCGATGGTGTGCAATATGACGCCCGTCGGTTCAGCTGGATCGGTCGCGTCGCGCCGGTCGTGGAAGTCACCTACACATGGCATACATCGGGCACCAGGACGCTTGCCGATGCCCGGCAGCGCGAAACTGTCATGGGTGGATCGGGGGCAGCCTCTCCCACCGTGTTTTATTTAAAAGCGTTGAACCAGCTCGCTGGAACAAAATTCAGGATTATTCCCGCCTATCCCAGCAATGCGGAAACGAATCTCGCAATGCAGCGCGGGGAGGTCGAGGGGGGCAGCAAGGCATGGGCCTCCATGAAGGTCGACAATGCAGATTGGTTGCAAGAGAAAAAAGTTAATATACTCGTCCAATATGCCACGTCGCGCGATCGCGACATGCCCGATATACCTCTTATGATGGAGCTTGGTCGGAGCGAAAACGAACGTCGCGCCCTGAAACTCTTTGCGTTGGGCAATGCCATGGGCCGTTCTATTATGGCCACACCGGACATTCCCCAGGAGAGATTAGTTGCCCTCCAGAAAGCTTTTCTGGATACGATGGGTGATTCCGAGCTTCTGGCATTCACGCGCGAGAAGAAAATTGATATTGGTCCGACACTCAATGGTGAGGCACTCAAGGACCTCGTGGAGGAAACGCTGGCCATGCCACCCGAGGTCGTGGCTCTTGCGAAGGCGGCGCGAGGCGAGTGATCTACGGCCGGGTCGAACCCGAATGTGCGGCTGTTCAAGAGGCTGGCAGCAGCCAAAATAAGACTTATGTCTCGGGGCGTTCGGGGACGGCAGCCTCCTCCGATATTGAAATAACCAATACTATTGTCAGCTTGGGCTACCGGGGCGCTTGACTTAGTCCGTGACCAAGTAAAAACTTTCATGTTTGAACCAGCTGCTCGAAGACAGCTGACAAGGGGAGGGTATAGTCCATGCAGATGACATGTCTCCGGCGTGCTTTCAGTGATGTGGCAATTGCCGCATGTACAGTTGGCTTCATATTGATATCGTTGCAATCCAGTCATGCAGCGGAGTTGCATGGGGTGGTCTCGTCCTCCGAGGAGGGCATGATGGAGGGCGTCCTCGTCACGGCGCGGCGCGAAGGGTCGACCATCTCGCATACGGTTTCTACCCGTGCAGATGGTACCTTTTCGTTTTCCGGAGACATCCTTTCTGCCGGCAAACATGTCTTGTCCGTCCGCGCGATTGGCTATGAAATCGACGGGGCAGTGCCGAGCGTGACCATCAGCAATGAGGCGGCGAGGTCTTTCCTCAAGCTTCGTAAAGTCGCCGATATTGTTCCGCAGGTCACGAATGCCGAGTGGATCGCCAGCATGCCGGGCGGCATTAATGACAAAAAGCAACTGCTCGGCTGTACGAATTGTCATACCCTTGAGCGGGTTGCCGAGACTAAATATAATGCTACAGAATTTCTCGACGTCATGGGCCGTATGGCTCAATATTCGAACAATTCCTTTCCTCTGCATCCGCAAATCCGCGTCGCCGAAACAAATGCTGGCGCGCGCTTTGGTGCGGAGACGCTCAAATTTGCAACTTTCCTCTCCACTCTCAATTTGAGCTCCGGGAAGCGTAGTTACGACTTCAAACTGTTGCCGCGCATCAAGGGGCAGGGCACGAAATTCCTCATCACCGAATTCGATCTGCCCAAGGAAACAATGGAAGCCCATGACGTCGTTGTGGATCGCGACGGCATGGTCTTTTTCTCCGATTTTGGGGCCAACCAGATCGGACAGCTTGACCCGAAGACAGGAAAGGTGACCGAGCATCCCTACCCTGTCTTGCGCGCCGGCTATCCGATGGGGGGGCTTGATCTCGAGCAAGACGAGAGCGGGAATTTCTGGCTCGCCATGATGTATCAGGGTGGCATCTTGCGTTTTGACCGGAAGACCAATGAAATGCGCACCTATCCGGTGCCCAAGGAATTGCTGAATGAGGCCACGCAGCAGGCGCTGATTGCGCCTCATCATCAGGAAGTCGACGGGAAGGTTTGGGTCACAAATGTTGGCCTGAACAAAATTCATCGCGTTGACGTCAAGACCGGCGCCTATGAGACCATCGATCCTTTCAAGGACATGCCGAAAAACGAACGTCATTCAGCATATGGCATGAATGCCGACAAGGACAATAATCTCTGGTTCAATGATTTTTCGGCCGAGGGAATTGTCCGGATCGACGCGAAGACACTTGAAGTGACGATGTTCAAGACAGGCACGGCCCGTTCGCGTCCACGCCGCGGGCATATGGATGCAGAAGGGCGCCTGGCCTTCGCCGAATTTTATGGTGACCGCGCAGGTGTGCTCGACACCCGCACCGGGAAGATGACAGAATATTCCGTGCCAACCCCGCACACCGCACCTTATGACGCGGCGCTCGATAAATACGGATATTTATGGACCGCAGGCATGGAGTCAGACCGCGTCACGCGGATTGACACGGCGACCGGCGAGACGGTCGAATATCAATTGCCCCGGCAAACGAATATTCGGCGGATATTCGTCGATGATTCGTCGAAGCCATCGACGATCTGGATAGGCAATAATGAAGGTGCCTCTATCATACGGCTACAACCGCAACCGTGACCTAAACAGAGCCATCCATGATCCGTCTGACATGCAAAAGCCATCAAACGTCTTGCGTGTTGGTCTCCAGAGTTCGTATGAGCAGTCGCACCCTTTATCGAGGGTGCGACCGCTGTATCCGTTGGGTTTAGAGCGTCAGCCTTGCAACGGTGGGTTGTCTTGCGCATCGCCGCAGCCCAAATCGAGCGTTTTGGCAGCCGTGGTCTTGCTGCTCTGCAAAGGGTCGGTGCTGCCGATGCGCGGGATGGACAAACCGGGCGATTCACTGCACTGGCTTGATGGTGTATCTGCAATCCGCCGCCTTGAAAGGCCAGCGCATTGATCAAATTTCTGCTCTTCTGCGCGGCAGCCATTCCGGTTCTGGCTTTTTTGCGCGCGACTTTGTTCAGGCGCTCGCGTGCGCTGCGGCAGGCTGGCGCGGATTTCAACCGGCAGATTGGCTATCTGGCGCTTGGGATGATCGGCGTCGCGGGCGTCGCGCTGCTGTTCTACATGTATCAACTGGTCGTCGGGCGCTGAATCAAGCCGAAGCGCGATGCCCGAGATGGTGTTCCGAGGCGGCGAGGAAGTCAGCGAAGCGATCCCACAGGGCCGCAAGATCGTCCTGCCCCATTTTTTGGAGGGCGCAGGACAGGGCCCGTGCTTCATCGGATGTGGTGACGAGGCTGTCAGCAAGAGCAGTGATCGAGTTCGTATCCAAGGATTGGCTCCATGCAGGAGAGGCACCATGGTACAGCTTACGTTAGGTTTTTTACTAAAATCAAAACAAGGATGTGCTGCATTGCAGCGTGACTCCGGTTTGCGGCCCGGGGCAATCCAGAAATTGGCAAGGATATTCTTGCCGACGACGCGCTTGACGTCACCGTCCTCCATTCGCCCTTGCGCGACGCCTTGATCCAGGTCGACAGTGTGGGCATGGCGGCTGTCGGAAATTGACGGAAGGGCTGTCATGAAACCGTGTCATCCTGCGCTGGACCGGGCTTTTGACCAGCCCTAGCATGGCCATGACCGGCGACGCCGCCGGCCCGAATTGAGGATGGCGCGATCATGTCCTTCCGCCTGATGCTGGTGCCTCGTTTTATCCCGCTGGGCCTCTCAGCCCTGATGGGTCTCGTCAGTCTGGTGGCGATGCTCTCGGGGGCTTCCTCGATCCTGCCCGTGATCGGTTTTTTGATCGGCGCCGGGCTCACGCTGCTTGGCCTGCACGATCTCGGCCAGACCAGACACGCGGTTCTGCGCAATTATCCTGTCTCCGGGCACCTTCGCTTTCTCCTCGAGTCGATCAGGCCCGAGATGCGGCAATATTTCTTCGAAGATGAAAAAAACGGCTTGCCGTTCAGCCG
>CAIWVR010000410.1 GCA_903916165.1 uncultured Hyphomicrobiales bacterium
ACGATGGTGAGCCAGGGACTTCCAATCGATCAGGCACTTGGTCTCAATAAAAGTCTGCGTGTTGATCTGCGCCAGTTCAACTGGATTGGTAATGTGGTCAATGCAAACCAGTTGCTTGTTGTCTGGCATACCTCACCCATTCGTTCCATAGAAGACGCCAGGCAACGCGAAACAAGCATAGGCGCAACGGGCGCTGGTTCGGTCTCTTCCCAATTGCCCTCTTTCTATAACAAGATCCTTGGAACAAAATTCAAGATTATCATGGGCTATCAATCGGGTCAGGAGATTGACCTGTCCATGGAGCGGGGAGAAGTCGAGGGGCGTGGCACAAATACTTACACTGGATATATGGCTTCAAAGCCTCATTATCTGGCACGGAATCTGATCATTCCCCTTGTGCAAGTCGGACTAAAGCGAGAGGCGGAATTGCCGAATGTGCCCTTGCTCACGGAAATGGACGTCCCACCGCAAGATTATCCACTTCTGGACTTTGTTTCCAAAGCTATCACCGTTGGCCGTCCTGTTGCTACAACACCCAATGTGCCCAAGGAGCGGGTCGAGGCCTTGCGTCATGCCTTTGATAAAACTTTACTGGATCCGATTTTCATCGACGAGGCACGACGCGAAAACGCAGAAATCCGGCCCATGAATGGGCAAACGCTCGCCCGGATTGTTCAAGAATTGATAGATGCACCAGAGTCAATTCGCAATCGGGTCAAGGAAGCTATAGAGGACCGCGGCACTTCAGCCCCAAGCATCACATCGAAGGAACGGTAAGGTGAAATTCATGGAAAAAAAATCTCAATCTCAGGATTCGCAGAAACCCGAATTGGATCGCCGCTCCCTCTTGATCGGCGGCGCATTGGGAGCTGCGGCAAGCGTGGCGCCAATGACCTCCGCCCAATCTGCACCCAAAATACATGCTCAACATGAAGCCGTGCAGCAACCAAAATCCAGTCACGAAACTCATCAACGCCAGGGGGTTTTTCTCAATGATGATGACTACGCCACGATCATTGCATTCACCGAACGACTGATGCCGGGTGCACCCGGTAAACCGGGTGCCAGAGATGCGAATGTCGCCAATTATATTGATTTAGCCTTGTCCGGTTTTTTGAGCGATCAGCAATATTTTTATCGTCAGGGTCTAGAAGGACTTGAGAAGCATTGTCAGTCACAATATCAAAAATCATTCATGTTTCTGACGATTGTTCAGCAGGATTCTGTCCTCGCAGCTATGGATGAAAATAAGGCATCAGGATTTACCTGGCCGACCGCCAAAGCATTCTTTGAGAAACTGCGCGTACAAACGATTGAGGGTCTCTTTTCAGACCCAGTCTATGGGGGAAACAAGGATTTTGCTGGCTGGAAACTGGTCGGGTTTCCTGGCGCGCAACCTTTCTTTACCGAAGACGACATGAAAAACGGTAAAGCTTTCACACGAGAGCCAATCATTGGCATGCAGCAGTCGCAAACGCGCGCAAGAAAGGGCTGACCCATGGCGAAGATCAAGACCGAAGTCGTCATCGTTGGCGCAGGTGCAGCCGGGGCCATCCTGGCGGCCGAACTCTGCAAAGTCGGCATGAAAGTGGTCGCCCTGGAGCGGGGCCCAAAATTGAAAACGATTGATTTTAACCCGCATGATGAATTGCGCTTCTTCCAGCGCCAAGATACGCGTCCAGATCCCAAAAAAAGCGTTGTCACCTGGCGTTTCAACACAAATATGAAATCGCAACCACTGAACTCGATGAGCTATGGCAATCAGGTTGGCGGTGGCACAGTCCATTATGGTGCGCTTTCCTGGCGCAACCACGAAGATGATTTCCGGGTCCGGTCCGCAACCATTGAACGCTATGGCGCAGGATTTCTGCCCGAGGGATCTGATGTTACAGATTGGCCCATCAGCTATGCGGATCTGGAGCCCTATTACGACAAAGCTGAATATGATCTTGGTGTGTCCGGGCGCGCCGGCAATATCAACGGTCAGAAAATTGCAGGCGGGAATATTTTTGAAGCACCGCGCAAACGTGAGTTTCCGCTGCCGCCACTGCGCACCGATGTAGCTTCAGAGACATTCGACAAAGCAACAAAGAATCTGGGCCTGCATCCTTTTATTTCTCCGCGGGCCATACTCTCCGAACCCTATAAGGGAAGGCCTGGCTGTACGTATTGTGGATTTTGTCAGACTTTTGGTTGCCATGTAGCTGCCAAATCCAGCACGCTGGTGAATAAAATTCCGGAAGCTGAGGAGACCAAAAACTTTACGGTCATCACTGGCGCAATGTGCTACCGGGTCAATACTGATAGTGCAGGAAAAGCAACAGGTGTTGCTTTCTATGGACCGGATGGTTCTGACAATCAGGTTGAAGCTGATCTGGTAATTCTTGCACCGTTTGTATATGACAACGTGCGATTGCTGATGCTGTCAAAAACTTCGGTTCATCAGAATGGACTGTCCAATAGCAGTGGCCTGTTGGGCAAGGGTTTAATGACACATATTCGTCCCTCTGTTTTCGTTGCATTCGAAGAAAAGAAGATGAATATTTACATGGGCCCCAACGCGCAGCGTCATTCCATTGATGATTATAATGCTGATAATTTTGATCACAAGGATCTGGGTTTTATCCGTGGCGGACAAATTTCGATCGGTACGGCAGGGCAACAAGGCGGCCCGATCGGCGCAGCGATCAATATGGTTCCGCCACCGGGAATTCCTCGTTATGGTTCTGCCTATCGTGATTGGTATGCCAAATATTTTGCCAGCCACATGTCGGTAGGGCTCCAGATTGAAGATTTACCTTATTTGAATCAGACCATTGATCTTGATCCTGACGTCCGTGATGCCTGGGGGCTGCCAGCCCCGCGCATCACCTATGATTGGCGCCGGCCGAATGAATTGAAAAGCGTGGCCTTCCTGAGCAAGAAAATCGAAGACATCGGCAAAGCCATGAACGCCAAATATGTCTGGATGGGAGATCGCGCTCAGCCGGGTGCACCTGGCGGGCATCATACAGGTGGAACGCGCATGGGCACCCGGCCGGATAATTCCGTCGTGAACAAATATTGCCAATCATGGGACATTCCGAATCTTTTTGTGGTTGGGAGTTCGACATTTCCGACGATGAGCGGATATAATTCCACGTTGACGATTGAAGCGCAGGCCTATTTTGTCGCTGATGCCATTACGAAGCATTATCGACAAGCACCAGGTCCATTGGTTTGAGGTGCTATTCCATGAAACGATTCATGAGTACAATCATCGCTTTCGGTCTGATGAGTTCTGCGCCAGTAAGGGCCGCCGAATATTATGCCAATAAAAGCATCGAAATGCTTATTGGGGCTGATGTCGGCGGTGGATATGATATTTATGCCCGCCTCGTCGCACGCCATCTGGGAAAATATATTGGTGGAACGCCCACGATCATTGCCCGGAATATGCCGGGAGCCGGGAGTGCCATTGCAGGCGGCCATCTCGCCCGTATGGCCGCCAAGGATGGCAGTGTGATTGGCGCGCTGATGCCGGGTGCTATTATGGGGCGCCTTCTGGACGAGCGCGCCAGTAATTTGTTTGACCCGACGAAATTTGTCTACATTGGGACAGCAGATAGTGGCACGCGTATTTGTCTGACGCATAAGGATAGCAAGGTCAAAAATTATACAGATGCGATTGCCAACAAAGTGATTTTCGCTGCAAGCCAGGCAGGGGGGGCAACGCGTGATTATGCTGCGCTTCACAATCACGCCACAGCGACAAAATTTGAGATTATCAGTGGCTACAAGGGTACGAGTGATATTTTACTCGCAATTGAGCGTGGAGAAGTGTCCGGCATGTGTGGTTTTGACTGGTCCAGTCTGAAATCGCAAAAGCCGGATTGGATTCGTGACAAGACCATCAACATCCTCGTGCAAGACGGCATCGATCCGGAACCGGAACTGACCAGGATGGGGGTCCCGCAAATCTGGTCTTTCATCAAGGACGAAACGGATCGCAAAGCGGTCCAGCTCATCCTGAGCCAGCAACTTTTTGGTCGCTCTTATGTGGTGCCGCCTGACACGAACCGCGACGCTGTGGAGATCCTTCGCAAAGCCTTTACGGCTGCAATGCAGGACCATGATCTGCTAGCAGATGCAGAACGCATCCGAATTGGCATCACCTATTCGTCTGGCGAAAAGCTACAGGAGGTTGTGCAGCGGGTTTATGCGTCATCAAAAGAGGTGATAGATCGTGCCAAGCGCATCATTGAACCATAGAATCTTGAACTCCTGGCCTGGGCCATGTGGTCATTGATACAGATGCCCCCTACGCGACGAGCCGATCAATGATCCTGATAGCCTTGATCCTTTCGCGCGGATTCGATAATCAGCTTCTTGAGCTCTTCTGCGGTGCGTGACAGTTCACGATTACGCGCTTCGACGAAACCGATTGTGCGGCGGATTGACGGCTCGACCAGCGGGATGATCCGAATAACTGGATGGCGGGCGCGTGGCCGGCTCATGAGCGGAATGACCGACATACCAAGTCCTTCTTCAACCAGGCCGAAGGAGGTTGCAAGATGGCTGACCTGATACGACCAATTGAGACTCAGGCCTGAGCGCGCAAGCGCTTGGTCGATCAACATGCGATTGTCGCTGCGCAGGCTGATGATGAGCGGCAGGCTCTTGATATCCTCCCACCGTAACGTTTTTTTACGGGCAACAGGGTGATCGGCCCGGCATGCGAGTGCAAAGCTGTCATCCATCAATGGGGTGAAAATGAGATCCTGACGGGAGGCTCCGAGGGAATTGATGCCGAACTCGGCCTCGCCGCGGGCAACGCAATCGAGACCTTCCGATGCCGTCGTGTCACGAATGCGAAAGCGGATGTCGGGATAGCGTCGATTAAAGAGCCGGAGAACGTTGGGCAGAAATGCTGACGCCATCGTCGGCAGGCAGGCAATGGTCAGAACGCCCGAGGGCCTGATGCCGAAATCGGTCAGGCTGAAAACGCAATCTTCGAACTCACGCGCCATGCGCCGAAAGTGCGTTTCGATTTCCCGGCCGACACGTGTGGGCACGACTTTTCGTGTCGTGCGGTCGAAGAGCTTCGTGCCGAATGTTTCTTCCAGCGCCTGGATACGGCGCGTCAATGTCGGCTGTGAAAGGTTAAGTGCCTCGGCAGCGCGTTGGAAGCCGCCGAAGTCTAGAATTGCAAGGAAGATACGGATGTCGAGCATTTCGCAATTTATTTGCATATCGAATAAATAATAGCCGTCTCTGTATTTCACAAGGCAACAATCGGGTGATAGCATTTTTTTGTTGCGAAATTATTGCGGCGCAGCAAGGAGATCTGCAAGGGATGAAAGAAGACCTCGACATTGCCATCGTGGGCGCGGGCATGGGTGGCCTGGCTGCGGCAGGTGCCTTGCGCAAATTTGGCATCAAGGCTCAAGTTTATGAGCAGGCGCCACACTTCCTGCGCGTCGGTGCCGGGATCCAGATGGCGGCCAACCCGATGAAAGTCCTGCGGGCGATGGGGCTGGAGGAGCGCCTCCGGAGCACCTCGTTCCGGCATCGAGCGCGTTTGCATCGGGATCACGACAGCGGCACCATCAAATCCGACTATGATATGTGGAGTGTCGAAGAGAAGTTTGGCGCACCGCATCTGATGATGCATCGTGCAGATCTGCATGCGGCGCTGCTGTCGCTGCTGCCCAAGGATAGCGTTCACCTCGACAAGAAGTTGCGGGACGTCGAACAGGATGGAAGTGGCGTTACGCTGCGCTTCACCGATGGCGAGACGGTGCGTGCCTCGGCATTGATCGCAGCCGATGGTGTTCATTCTGTTGTTCGCAAGAAGCTCTTCGGGCCGGAATCACCGCGCTATACCGGACGTATCGCCTATCGCGCCGTCTTCCCGTCCAAACTCTTGCGTGGTGTGGATGTCGGCGACGTGGCCACAAAATGGTGGGGCCCCGACCGGCACATCGTGATTTATTATATCACGCATGCCAAGGATGAGGTCTATTTCACCACCAGCATTCCGGCTGAAACACCTGATCCTGAATCGTGGTCGTTGAAGGGTGACCTTGGCGAATTGCGCGCCAGCTTCAGCGATTTTCACGCCGATGTCCGCGCCGTTCTGGACGCTTGCCCGGACACATTCAAATGGCCGATCTACGATCGTGATCCGCAGGACAAATGGGGGCAGGGGAGGATCTATCTCCTGGGTGATGCCTGTCATCCGATGACGCCCTATATGGCGCAGGGCGCGGCAAGCGCGATTGAGGATGCAGCCATGCTCGCGCGCAGTCTGGATGCCCACGGCGATCTCGAAAAAGCGCTTCAGATCTATGAGGCAACGCGGCGTCCACGCGCGGCGAAAATCCAGAGCCTGTCGCATCTCAACAAGCGCGAATGGATGAAAGCTGACGTCAACGATCTGGCTTCGGCACCCAAGGAGAAGGCCGATCCAGACTGGGTCTACGGCTACAACGCCTGGACCGCACCGCTGGCTGAATTGGCCTGAAGATCGATTATCAAGAGGGAGGACGGCACAATGGACGGGAGTTCGGGCATGATCATGGGAGATCTGAAATATCTGCGGCTGCCGATCACGACCAATATCCAGCCCGGCATGCAGGTTCTTGTCATTACAGATTCGGCCCATGATCCCCGTGTCTGGCAGGTGATCATGAGCACCATTTCCGAGATTGGTGCCGAGGGAACACTGGCTCTTTTCGACCCGCGCCCGGCTGATTATTTTGATCCGCCACGTGCCGTGTGCGAGGCCATGCTTAAAGCGGATGTGAACATCCTTCTCGCCTCTACGGGCATGTTGCATGCACCTGCGAATTTTGCAGCCATGCGCGCAGGTGTGCCAGTGATCTGCATGGATGGCGGCATGACGCTGGAAATGTTCCAGTCGGGTGCCGTCACCGAAGACCAGCGACAAATGGCCGTTCGCCAGCACTATGTCGGAACCAAGATTTTCGGTGTCGACGCAAAAATGTGCCGCGTCACCTCCAAACACGGGACAGACTTCAGTTACAGCGTGGAAAACCGAATTTTTATTCCGGAATTGCCCGGCGAGGACTTCGTTCCTTACAAGATCAACTACATGACGCGGAACAAGAAATTTCCGCGGCCGCGCTTCCTTTATCCCAATGGCGAGCTCAACATTCCTCCCGTCGAGAAGTCCGGCAATGGCAAGCTGGTCATTGATCTCTCGATGCATCAGTTCGGTCGTCTGAAGAGCCATATCGAACTGACCGTCAAGGATGGCAGGATCACCGATATTGATGGGGGCCCAGAGGCCTGGACCCTGCGCAGATATCTTGAGACGTTCGGCGATGAAAATGCGCGCGTCTGTCCGGCGGAGGCGTCAGTTGGTATTAACGCCAAGGCGATGGTGCGCGGCGTGCAGCGCGAAGACAAGAACATTCTCGGCTCGATGCATTTTGGTATTGGCACCAATATCGACGTCGGAGGCACCATCCATTCGAACATCCACATGGACGGTGTCATTCTTGAGCCGACCCTCTACGTCGATGGCGAAATGCGCATTGAAAACGGGAGGTTTTTAAGGAACGTCGAAGGTCCGGACTGATCAGACCCGAGAAAGAATCCAGATGTCCAAAAAATGACCAGCGGGAGGAGACGGCATGAGGTTTCGCCTGAAATCGGGGCGATGCATCGGCTACAGGAGTGCAGGAGCGGGCGAGATGCTTGTCCTGCTTCATCCTATTGGCATGGATTCACGCTTCTGGCGGCCGGTTGTCAATGTCCTGGCTGCTGATTACCGCGTGCTGACGATCGACTTGCAGGGCCATGGAGACAGCGACATCAGCGCCGAACCGATCTCTCTGGAGGCCATGGCGGCGGATTGCATTGAGCTCATCTCCACTATTGGTGGCTCCTGCGTGGTCGGCGGTTGCTCGATGGGCAGTGCGGTTGCGCAGGTCATCGCAAGCCGGGCACCGGCGTTTCTGCGCGGCGCGATTTTTGCCAATGGCTCGGGCCCGCGCGTAGCTGCACTTGGTCGCAGCGATGCCATCGAGCAGCGTGCGCGGCGGGCTGAGCGTGGCATGCCCGATATCGCTGCCGACAATATCGAACGCTGGTTCAGTAACGCATTCCGGCTGAGCCACCCCGACCTCGTGGAGGAGGTACGCGACATCCTGCTGAACGATGATCCATATGTGCATGCGCAGAGCTGGCGTGCGCTGGCAGCGCGCGAGGATCGTTACGATCGGATCCGTGTCCCGGCACTGGTTATCGGTGCAACCGAAGATGTCTCGGCCCGGCCCGATTCCGTTCGCGCCCTCGCCCACGCGCTGCCGGATGCGACGTTTCACCTGATCCAAGGTGCCGGCCATTTTGCACCAATGGAAAAACCAGACGCGTTTGCGGCTCTCGTCCGTGACTTCCTCCGGGAGCGACAGATCTTCGCTCCGCCTTCGTTGCATCCCTGACCGGAGGCGAGACATGTCGGCATTCCGTTTTCTTGCGATCTGGTTCCTCGTGGTGGGGGGCATTTTCACGATGGGTGGTGCCGTTTGCGCCTTCGATGCAGAACAGCATTTTCGTGGCAAAACCATCAAGCTTCTGATCCCGACCGGGCCAGGTGGCGGGCGCTCGCTCTATGCGCTCCCCTTCGCCAGCGCCTACGGCCGCAACTTGCCCGGCGCGCCCGTCGTAACGCCAGTTTTCATGCCGGGTGCCGGGGGGTCGATCGCTCTCAACAACGCCTATAGCCTTGCAGCGTCGGATGGGCTCACGATCGTGACCCCGCTGGTTTCCGTGTTGAACGCGCAAATCATCGGTGAGAAATCGGTTCAATACGATGCGCGGCGGTTCAGGTGGATCGGCCGCACGCAGGATGCTGCCCGGGTTCTTGTCGTAGCAGGGATTGTTCGCGCCAGGACGCTTGAAGATCTGCAACAGCAGGAAATCGTCGTGGGGGCTGTGGGGCAGGCGTCTGATACCGCAACCAACGCTACATTTATGAACGCGCTCTTCAAGACGCGTTTCAAGGTGATCGCCGGCTATGGCGCGTCCAACAAGGCCATGCTGGCGATTGCTGGCGGCGAGACACAGGGCGCATTCACCACGTGGGACAATGTCAAGACCAACCATCGCGCAGACTGGCAAGACGGTGTCTTGCGGCCCGTGCTCCAGATCGGATTTACCCGGCAGCCAGAGCTTCCTGACGTGCCACTGGTTCTCGATCTCGCGCGCACCGAAACCGAGCGGCACCTCGTTCGCCTGATGTCAACGTCAACACTGATGGGGCAGTCGATCGCAGCCCCGCCCGGCGTGCCGGACGACATTCTGGGCGTATTGCGTCGCGGCTTCGATGCAACCATGCAGGATGCTGACTTTCGTGAACGCATGAAAGCCATCGGAGGGGACGTGAACGCCATGACAGGCGAAGAACTGACGGACCTTGTGAACCAGATCATGGCAACGCCGCCGGACGTCGTCGAACTTTACAAGAAGCTTGGATAGGGAGCGAGCAGCAGCCGATGAAAATAGCCGGGGTCGATATTCGTCTTGATGAGTCGATGGGGCTGCAAACCCCTGTGCCTGAACGGCCGATGTTGTTTCGGCCGTACCCGCTGCGTGGCGTCGTGGCCCGCAATCGCATCATCCTGGGGCCAATGTCGCAATATCTGGCGGTCGATGGCGCGCCGACCGATTGGCACCTCGTCCACCTTGGCCAGTTTGCCATGGGTGGTGCCGGCATCGTTTTCGTCGAGGAGACAGCGGTGGAGGCGCGGGGGCGTCGGACCCTGAATTGTACGGGGCTGTATACGCGCCAGCAGGCGGAGCTGTTTCGTCGGACCACCAACTTCATCAGGGACCTCGGCGCATTGCCGGCCATCCAGCTTGGCCACGGGGGGCGGCGTGCGGCGGTGCGTGCGCCCTGGGAGGGGCGAGCGCCGCTGGATCCGGCAGATCCCGCAGGCTGGTCCCTGATATCCTCGAGCGCCGAGCCGCACGGCCCGGGACGGCGCAAGCCTGAAGCGCTCGATGCGCAGCAGATCCGCACCCATATCGCCCAATGGGCGCATGCGGCGGAGTTGGCCGTCGACGCGGGATTTGATGTCCTCGAAATTCACGGCGCTCACGGCTACCTCATCAATCAGTTTCTCTCGCCCGTCGCCAACAGGCGCACAGACGGCTACGGCGGCGATCAGGCGGGCCGTATGCGTTTTGCGCTGGAGATCGTCGAGGCGATCCGCAAAGTCTGGCCAAAAGACAGGCCGCTGTTCTTTCGCGCGTCTGTGGTGGATGGCAAGGGCGGGCACTGGGACATGGACGACACGCTCTGCTTTGCGCGTGAGCTGCGCGACAGGGAGGTTGATGTCATGGCCTGTTCGAGCGGCGGACTGACCGGGTCGAGCGACCTGCCATCGGTGCCGCGTGTTCCTGGCTATCATGTTCCCTATTCGGAAGCTGTGCGCCGGGAGACGGGACTCGCGACGGTGGGGCTTGGCTTGATCACCGAGCCGCAACAGGCCGATGATCTCCTGACCGCCGGTCAGGCGGATCTGATCGCTGTCGCGCGCGAGATGTTGGTTGATCCCTATTGGCCGGTCCATGCCGCGCGCGCGCTGGGCGTTCAGGACTGGATCAATCTTCTCCCGCCCGTCTATGCCAACCGTCTGCTGCCGCGCGAGACGGAACGGGCGCAGTTTTTCGAGGCGACCCAGAAGCCCGCGCCTTGGCGAAGGGGTCAAAACCTTCCAGCACGTTCGGAGCAGACATGAAGATCGGCCAGAAACGCATGAAATGTCTTGCATTGTCGCTGATGGCTTTGCTTGCGGTTGCCTCCGCGCAGGCGCAGACGGCGGGCCCTGAGCTTTTCCGTGGCAAGACGCTGAAGATCCTGATTCCCACCGGTGCAGGCGGCGATCGGGCGCTCTACACATTGCCATTCGCCAGCATGTATGGCCGGAACTTGCCCGGCCATCCGACGGTCACCCCCGTCTTCATGCCGGGAGCTGGCGGTTCTGTGGCGCTCAACAACACATATGCCGTGGCGGCCGGCGACGGGCTCACGCTTGTCACGCCGCTGGCCTCTGTGCTGAACGCCCAGCTCATTGGCGAGAAGTCGGTGCAATATGATGCCCGGCAATTCAAATGGATTGGCCGGACTGACGATGCAACCCGCGTGCTGGTTGTCTCAGCCCGCAGCAAGGCGCGCACTCTCGACGATTTGCGTCAGAAAGAAATCATTGTCGGTGCGGTCGGGCAGGCGTCCGACACCGCCACCAACGCCCTGTTCATGAATCATGTCTTTGGCTCGAAGTTCAAGGTGATCGCGGGCTACGGGGCCTCGAGCAAGATCATGCTGGCCATGAGCAATGGCGAAACCGAGGGTGCCTTCACCACCTGGAACAATATCCGCGCCAACCAGAGCTCGCAGCTCAAGAATGGCGAGCTCATTCCGATTTTGCAGATCGGCTTCGTTCGTCATCTGGAGCTCGCAGACACGCCGCTGGTGCTCGAACTCGCCGCGACCGAGCAGGATCGCCAGCTCGTGCGGATCATGTCTTCCTCGACCCTCATGGGCCAATCCTTTGCTGCGCCGCCCTCGACGGCACCCGGCATTCTCGAAGCCCTGCGCCGTGGCTTTGACGCGACGATGAAGGATCCTGAGTTTATCGAGAAAATGGCGATGATTGGCGTCAATTTCACGCCAATGCCCGGCGAGGAACTCGAACGTCTCGTTACCCAGATCATGGACACGCCGCGCGACATCGTCGAGCGCTATCGCCAGATTGGCCAGGACTAGAGATCGCCCGATGCAAGACAGCCCCCACAAATATCCGGATACGGATGAAGACACATTCACAGTTGCGCTCAGCGGAGACGTGATGCTGACCCGGCGTGTGAGCGCGTGTCGCGAGCCGGCTTTTCTGAAACTGGTGCAGGCGCTGCGTGACGCCGACGCGACCTGTGTCAATCTCGAAACCTGCGTGCGCTGGTGGGAAGAGGGGACGCCCTCGATCACCACCGGAACGCCGATGACGACGACGCCCGATCTTCTGAGCGAATTGCGTTGGCTCGGCGTGGATGTCGTCACCTGCGCCAACAATCATGTCTACGATTATGGCGAGAACGGCGTGCTGGCCATGCTGCGGCATTTGCGCGATGCGGGTATTCCGCAAGCAGGCTGCGGCCGCAATCTCTACGAAGCGCGCCTGCCGGCCTATGCTGAAACTGCGCGCGGCCGGGTTGGCTTTGTCGCCATGACATCGACCTTCCGCCCCTGGAACGCCGCTTCGAACTCTCGCGGCGAGGTCGCGGGGCGCCCCGGCGTGAACCCGTTGCGCCACACGGCCCAGCATCATGTCGATTCGGATTGCTTCGATGCGCTGCTTCGCATGTCGCGTGGTCTTGGCTTTGCCAAAGAGCAGGAGCGCGCCAGAACGCATTTCTTTTCGGACAAGGAGATCGGATGCGAAACCACCGATGTCATGACGCTGTTTGGTCAAACGATCTGCCGGTCGGATCGCTTCGAGACCCTGACCGAAACGCCGGAGGCGGAACTTGACGCCCAGCGGCGCTGGATCGCTGAAGCGCGAGGCCAATGCGATATTCTTGTGGTGAGCCTGCACACTCATGAATTCGCCGGACGAAGTCTGAAAAAGGAAAGCCTGAAGGTCAATTTATCCGAGCCGGCAGATTTCATCCGCCAGGCTGCCCACGCGGCGATCGATGCAGGCGCTGACATTGTCGCCGGGCATGGATCCCATACGGCGCTCGGCGTCGAGATCTATAAGGGCCGGCCGATTTTCTACAGTCTCGGCGGCCTTATCTTCCAGAACGAAACGCTGCCCTTCGTCCCGGCGGAAGCCTATGAGCGCTTCGATCTCGGACCAGACGCCACGCCGTCCAACTTGTTTGATGCCCGGACCAAGCACGATACGAAGGGCTTCCCGGCCTATGCCGGCTATTGGGAATGTTTCGTCCCGGTCTGTCATTTCAAACAGGGACAACTGGCATCCATCGACATCATACCCACCGACCTTGGCTACGGACAGCCGCGGCACAGGCGGGGTCGTGCCATGTGGGCGGACGGAGCGCAGGCGGCAAAGATCCTTTCACGCGTCGCAGCCCTTTCGAAGGATTTGGGAACAAGGGTCGAGATCTCCGGCGGTGTCGGGCGGATCGAGCTGTGACGCGAGAAACAGGGGCAGGAAAGAACATGTCGAGATCTCAGCCGATTTTACTCGGATTGATGGTTATGTTCCTCACGCCGGCGCTGACGGCTCATGCAATCGCGCAGGGTGTTGCGGACTTCTATCGCGGAAAGACCCTGTCGATGATTATCGGCTCTGGCGCTGGCGGGGGATCGGACGTGTTTTCGCGTGTTTTCTCACGTTACCTGACGAAGCATATGCCGGGGCACCCGCGGATTATCGTCCAGAATCTGCCGGCTGCCGGGGGGGTGGTTGCCGCGCAGGAAATCTTCAACACGGCTCCGCGTGATGGCACTGTGCTTGGCTCCGTCATGCGCACCATTCCGTTCATGCCACTGCTGACAGAGCAGAAGGTCAGTTACGACGCTAACAAGATGAACTGGCTTGGTAGCCTCAATCGCGAGACGAATGTCATCGTGACGTGGCATACGTCGCCATCCAAGACACTCGACGACATCTTCAGGCGACGGACAGTCGTTGGCACAAGTGGCTTTGGGTCGGATAGCCAAGTGTACACACAGCTCTTGAACCGCACACTCGGCACGAAATTCGATCTGGTGGGCGGCTACAAGGGTGGTCCCGAGATCGACCTCGCGATGGAACGCGGCGAGGTCGAAGGCCGTGTCAGCATCACCTGGACCTCGCTGAAGACCGGACATGTCGACTGGGTCAAAAACCATAAGGTGAATGTTATCGCGCAATTGGGTCTGCGTCGTGACCCTGATCTTCCAGATGTGCCCAACGTGCTGGATCTTGTGCGTGATCCCAACGACAGGCAGGTGTTCGAATTCCTGTTTGCGCGGCAGGAGGCGGGGCGGCCCTATGCGGCACCACCCAATGTGCCGGCGGATCGAATCGGCGCGCTTCGGCAGGCTTTCAAGGCGGCTGCGGACGATCCGGAGTTTGTCGCCGACATTGAGGGGCGTGGAGGATCGGTCGAGTTCATGCCCGGTGGCGAACTCCAGAGCCTGATTGCCCAGCTCTATGAAACGTCACCGCAGGTTCTTAAAGCGGTTCGCCAGGCGTTGGAAAATTAAAGGAAAGAAAAGTATGAGCCTCGGACAGGATCTAGCCGGAAAAGTCGCGATCGTGACCGGTGCGTCGCGGCGTATGGGACGGGTGATCGCCCATCGTCTCGCGGATTCGGGCGCGTCGGTGGTCGTCAATGCGCGGACGTCGCGCAAGGACGCCGAACAGGTCGCCGAGGAGATCCGGGCGAAAGGCTTGCCGTCGATCGCCATCATGGCTGATATCACGGATCCCGAGGCCGTGCGCGACATGGCCGACAAGGTAAAAGACGTTTTTGGCGGGGCTGATATTCTCGTCAACAATGTTGCGGTGCGCCGTCACGCGCCGCTGTCCGAGACCACCTTCGCGGACTGGCGCTTTGTCATGGCGAGCATACTCGACGGCAGCTTTCTCTGCGCACAGGCTTTTGCCCCGATGCTGGTCGAGCGACGTGGCGCGATTGTCAACATTGGCGGTGCCTCCGCGCATTTCGGCCAAAAGCACCATGCGGCAGTCATGACTGCTAAAATGGGCCTGATTGGCCTGACCCGCGCGCTTGCGATCGATCTCGGACCCGATGTCGTTGTCAATTGCCTGATCCCGGGGCGCATAGATGGCCCAAATGACAAGCGCACCGGCTCGAACCGTTATCCAATCGAGCGTATCCCGGCCGGTCGCGCCGGCACGCTGGAAGAAGTCGCCGAGGCCGTTTCGATGCTGTGCAATCCGCGTAGCCGGTTCGTCAATGGACAGGCCATCCATATTAGCGGTGGCATGTTGTTTGGCATTTAGGAGCGGTCCGCATGGCACCGAAAGCATGGCAGGAGATTAGCCCGGAAACACTCGCCTTGAGCTCCTATATGGCGGATGCACCCTATCGACCGTTACCTGACGACGTGGTCGAAATCGCCAAACATCATTTTCTAGACACAATCGCCGCCATTGTGTCGGGTTCGCGCTTGCCTCCTGGTGTTTTGGCTCTTCGGCATGCAAGCGTCTCACTTGGGCGCGCGGAAGCCTTCATCATCGGATCGGACATCATAACCGGCGCGGCAGCGGCTGCAATGGCCAACGGCATGTGCGCGCATTCCGACGAGACCGACGATTCTCATTACACGTCGCGCACGCATCCCGGCGCGGCGATCGTTCCTGCAGTGCTGGCGACCGCGCAGAAGCTTGGTTGCGATGGAACGAGCGTCATCCGCGCGCTTGTCCTCGGCTATGATGTATGCACGCGCGTCGTTCATGCTCTCGACATGCGCGGCTTTGCACGTTTGAACCGCAGCTGCCACGGTTTTGGCGGGACTTTTGGTGCCGGCGCGGCGGCCGGTGCCCTGCATTGTTTCGACGCCGAGCGGTCGCGCTTCCTGCTGTCCTATTGCGCGCAGATGGCCTCCGGGTGCGGCGCCTACATGCACGACTCCCAGCATGTTGAAAAAGCCTATGTCTACGCTGGAAAATCTGCCGAATGCGGTGTGTCGGCGGCGCTTATGGTCGCGAGCGGTTTCACCGGTGCCCCGGATGTTTTCTCCGGAGACCGCAATTTTCTCGACGCCTATGCGGCACATCCAGATCGCACTGCGCTCGTGGCGGACTTGGGAGCAGTCTTCGAGATCATGCGAACCAATCTCAAAAAATGGTGCGTCGGATCCCCCATTCAAGCGCCTCTGGACGGGCTCGAGGCGATCGTGAAAGAGCAGGGAATATCAATCAGCCAGATTGAATCAATAGACGTACAATTGGCGCCAGCCAATGCGGCCACCGTCGATGGACGGCCGATGTCAAACGTGAACCTCCAGCACCTCTTCGGTGTGATGCTCGCCGATGGAGGCCTCACCTTTGACTCGTCGCATGATCAGGCCCGGATGGGCGATCCATCCGTCCTAGCGCTGAGCCGCCGCGTGCGTATCATCAAGACCGCGGAGCTGGAAACTGCGCGCCCACCTCGTCAATCGATCGTCAGCCTTCGCCTGACCGACGGAAGGGAATTCAGCCGCCGTATCGTTGCAGTCAGGGGCTCAGCCGACAACCGGATGAGCCGCGAAGAGGTCGAGGCAAAGGCGCTGGATCTTATGGCTCCAATTCTTGGTGTCGCGCGTGCCGCAAATGTCGCTCGGCTGGCTCTGGCGATTGAGCGGCCGGATAGTTTGGTTGATCTCTTTGCGAATCTTAGAGCCTGTGGTCCATTGGACGCCGCGACCTGACATATGGGGCCGGGGGAGCGCCCCGGCCGCCATCTCAATCTATGGCCAAGCGTCAGATCTTTGATCCAGTGCGTCCCCGGACCCGTTCACGGTGCTTTAAAAGGCCCGAGATTTATAGAGGTGTCTAGCCCCAGTCCCGCTCGAGAATGGTCACGCCATGCACGCGATCCAGAAGGTAAAGGAGGCCACGGTCATCGACGGTGATGTCGTTGCTGGAGGCGCGGCTTTGGCCAGGGGCGGGATCTGGCATGTACCAGGCCACTTCGCGGGGTGTGTGTGGGTTTTTAATGTCGATGATCCTGAGGCCTTGCGCAAACCATGCAAAAGGAATTTCAGTTCCGACAACTTTCTCGCAAGGCTGGTGACAGCCGGTGTTCTTGGGCGTCGGACGCCCTTCGATGCCCTCGACCTGATAACTTGAGACAACGGTCGGGTGTTTTTCGTCTGTAATATCGACCACCCACATGAAGGCAGCCGGATCGGTCTCCTGACGGAAGACATCCTCGTCTGCCACAACGAGATAACGGCGGCCCAGAATGTCGAAGGGTATCGGCAGAGCTGTGTGACTGGGGCAGACATAGGGGGGGTGCCAGTCAATGCCAGAGACAAACTTTGGCTTGCTCATGTCCTCAATGTCGATGATGACAAAGCCGCCCTGCCAATAGCCAGCGTAGAGACGGTTCCCCATCCGGAGCGGATGGTGGCAGCGATGCGCCGATTTCTCCCAGGTCGGCTTTTCGCCGCCCGCGATCCACTGTCCCGGCATCCACCAGCGGCCCACTTCCCGCGGATGTGCAGGATCCTGAAAATCCATGATCAGGATGATGTTGCCGACATAGCCGTCCTGCGTCGCTGACATGTAAGCGTAGCGCCCGTCAAAATCGAAACGGTGCACGCCGCGCCCCCCATCGGTGGTCCAGCGCGCAATTTCCCGGGGCCTTGACGGTGTCGAAACATCATAAACATTGAACCCACCTGTAAAATCGGCAGGCGGCGTGCGATCGTCGTTGTGGTTGCTTTCCTGGTTGATGATCATGATGTCGCCAAAAACGCGCACCTTGTGCGAATGCGTTCCTTGCGGCATTCCAAGGGTTGCAAGCACTTTCGGATTTCTTGGATCGCGCACGTCGATGATGGAGGTCCCGTTTGGCGATTTCATATGTCCGACGTAGGCGATCCCGTTCTCGACGATGATCTGTCCGCCGCCCGGCACATCGATATAACCAACCTGTTTGATGCCAAGGCCCTGCGCCATGTACTCGCTCCTGTTTGCTTGAATTTGTTTCAAATGTTGTCTTCGCCGCGCCTGCGGCCCTGCGACACGGGCAGGAAGATATCTTTTGCCTGTAGTTGCGTCGGCGTGACGCCTTGGTCATGCAGATAGCCCGTCAGAACATTCAGGTTGCGCTGATTGGCCTCTGACAAACCGTATTCCCAAGGGTCGGGACCGAGAAGCGCGCGCTGGCGCTCCCACGCGCCGCGGTACCAGGCCAGAGGCACGATGCGAGGATTTTCCATCCGCTTCATCGCGGCCGTCTTTGCATCCTCAAAGGCCCGGAAGAGATTGATCGGCACCCAGGGATGTTTCTGGACGATCTCCGGCCTGATGCCGAGCACATGCATGATCGGGAAGACGCCCGTCTTGCGGTAATAGGATTCCTCTTCCGCCTCGAAATCCGGGAAGAGGCGCCCGACATCTGGATGGCCTGCGAGGAAACAGCGTGGAAACGCTCCGGCGAACATGGCGTCGATTTCGCCATCGGCCAGCATGTCGTCCAACGATTTGTACTGATCGGGGATCTTGCTGACCTTCAGGCCTGAGGCGAGGTTGAAATCGACATCTTCATCACGCTCGGTGACCCATTCGACGGCGGTATGGGGTACGCCATATTCGTGCTCCAGAAGCCCGCGGCACCAGACGCCGGCGGTGATCTGAAAGGACTTCACCCCGATGCGTCGACCGATCAAATCGGCTGGTTTTGTGATGCCCTTGCGCGTGTTGATGAAAATAAAGCCGTGGCGAAAGCGGCGATGCAGGAAGACGGGCAGGGCTGCGAGCGGACGGCCTTGCGCGTGGCCCGTTAAAAAGGCAGAGGCCGAACATTCAGCCACGTCGAAATCGCCGTTGCGCAGGAACCGCCAATGCCGTGTCGTGGAATCCATGCGCGTGAGAACGGTGAGTTCGATTCCATCAGGCTCGATCGCGCCTTCCTTCAGTGCCCGGACGATCTCGTAGTCGCCACATGCCAGGGTAAGCTCCAGCTTTTTCGCCATCCGTTATGGTCCCCTTTGGCGCGCCTCCCTCGCCTCGATGGCGTACGCGCGTGGCGCAAGAGATGTCACTGGATCGCCACCGACCGAGTGTTCTGACTTGAGGCATACCTGTCAATATGTTTCCGGACCTGCCAGATGAGACGCTAGACTTTTCACGCTTATTACATCAATATGTTGGGAGGATCGCGCCATCAAAAGCGCTGGCCGTACATCGGGAGGGCTCATGCTCGGGTGTCAGCACATCGCCGCGGCGGTATGTTTTGCCGTGCTCGGCATCGTGGCGGTCCTTCCGGCGCAGTCCCATGCAGCCGATTTCTATGCAGGCAAGACACTTGAGCTGATCGTCGGCGGCGCACCGGGCGGCGGCATCGATCTCTATGCGCGCGGGCTCTCGCGCTATTTTGGAATGCATATCCCCGGCACGCCTGCCATCGTCGTGAAGAATATGCCGGGCGCGAGCGGTGCGCGCGCCATGCAGCATGTTTACGCCGTTGCGCCTGCAAACGGGCTAACCCTCGTCGCGATCCCGCCGGGTGCCATCATCGGGCCGCTCCTGGACGAAAAAGCAGAGAAGACCGCCGACCCCTCAAAGCTCCAGTATCTGGGCACGACCAACGCAGGCGCCGGCATTTGCACGACGATGAACACGTCGCCAACCAAGACTTTCGAGCATGCCCTGCAGCGCAAGACGATCATGGGCGCACAAGGGCCCGGCGCGCTCACCTACGACATCGGCTATCTCGTCCAGAAAGTGACCGGTGCCCAATATAGCATTGTCACGGGTTATAATGGCTCG
>CAIWVR010000411.1 GCA_903916165.1 uncultured Hyphomicrobiales bacterium
TGCCCGGCAGGATTAAGTTGGAGCCTTCACATGTTACGCTTGGTGTCAGGATATGTATTTGGAATTCTTGTTACGCTCCTGCTCGGTTCGGTAACAGTTCAGGCGCAGGACTCGCGGGCACAGCCCCGTGAGGTTCGGGTTGTCACACGTGTGCTGCCGCCCATGGTGGTCGAGCGTGAAAAGTCACTGACCGGCTTTTCCATAGAACTTATGGAAGCGATCGCCAACCGTATGAAGTTCATACCCTCCTACACTGTTGCGCCGGATGTCCGGTCGCTGCTTGAGGAGGTCAGGTCGGGACGCGTTGAACTTGGCATCGCGGCTGTTTCCATCACCGCTGGCCGGGAGGCGGAATTCGACTTCTCACAGCCGATCCTCAACTCGGGCCTCCAGATCATGACGCTGGGCCAGGTCTCTGCGGGCGGGAACCCCTTGTTGGACATGCTGCGCCTGCTCGTGTCCTGGACGTCGCTGGCCTGGCTGGGCATCGGCGCGCTTCTGATCCTGATCCCTGCGCATATCGTCTGGTTCCTCGAGCGGCGTCATCCCGAAGGGATCGTGCCGACGCAGAAATATTTTCCGGGGATTTTCTTCGCACTCTATTGGGCCGCAGGAACATTGGTCACGCAGGCCGAATCTGCTCCCAAACATGCCCTGGCCCGCCTTGTCGCGGTTCTCTGGATGTTCACGGGTGTGGTTTTCGTCGCGCTTTATACCGCGCAATTGACAGCCACCCTGACTGTCCAGCAAATCGCGGGCGGCATCAACAGCCCCGAGGATCTGGCCGGCAAGCGTGTGGCCGTGACGGCCGGGAGCACCGCAGCGATGGCCGTTCGTGAATTGAAGGCCAATGCCATTGAGGTACGCCAGATCGGCGAAGCCTATGACGCACTGCAAAATCGTACAGTGGATGCAATCGTCTTCGATGCGCCGGTGCTGATGTATTATGCTGCCAACGAAGGCAAGGGCCGGGTTCAGCTGGTCGGCGCGCCTTTTCGCAAGGAGGATTACGGGATCGTCTTCCCGCGCGGAAGCTCCCTCCGGTCAGAGGTTAACATCGCGCTTCTGAGCATGCGGGAGGATGGCTCCTACCAACGGATTTACGATCGCTGGTTCGCCGCGTCGCGTTAAAAATCGAGGTCAGGCTTGGTCACCGATACGCCGTTCGGCTCACGGGCAGCCGAACGGCGTCACAACATGCGCCGCGCCGCGCGGCAGCGGACGCAACCCGGGATTTCGGAATGCCAGATGCACGGCCTCCTGCAGGCTGCCGCAAGCAAAACGCCCCGGAGTTTTCACTCACGGGGCGTTCTGTTTTTGGCTGCGCACGCGACCACATCAACCCGCTTACCCGGAGCGGACGGACAGCCCGTTCCAGAATGACAAGGAAACGTCCTTCACGCGCCCCCGTGCGTGTCTGAGCGGGCGCGCGTATATCTGTTTTCCGGCTTCGGCAGACCGAGATGTTCGCGCAGGGTGGGGCCCTCATATTCTTCCCGAAACAGGCCGCGCCTCTGCAATTCCGGAATGACAAGATCGATGAAATCATCGAAGGCTTCGGGGAAATGCGCGGGCAGCAGGACGAACCCGTCCA
>CAIWVR010000412.1 GCA_903916165.1 uncultured Hyphomicrobiales bacterium
CCTGAGCTATCCATTCTCGGCTTTTATGTCGATTGTTTCGGTCCTCATGTTCATGTTCTGGGGTCTGAATTTCGGCATTGATTTCTCGGGCGGCACGCTGCTCGAGGTGCGCGCAAATTCGGGCGTGGCCGATCTGGCGCAGCTGCGATCGCTGGGTGACAAGTACAGCCTCGGTGAAGTGGAAGTGCAGGCCTTCGGCGGCAATTCGGACGCCACCGTTCGCATGCGCCTGCAGCCCGGTGGTGACGCCGCACAGCAGGCTGCCGTCGACAAGGTGCGCGGAGCCATCAGTGCCGATTATGAATTCCGCCGGATCGAAGTCGTTGGACCGCGCGTGTCAGGCGAACTCGTGCAGTCGGGCACACTGGGCGTTGTGCTCTCCATCCTCTCGGTGCTGATCTACCTGTGGTTCCGCTACGAATGGCAACTCGCTGTGGCGGCCGTTATTGCGACCATGCATGATCTGCTGCTCACCGTGGGCTTTTTCGCCGTGACGCGGCTTGAGTTCAATATCACCTCCATCGCGGCGATTCTGACGATTGTCGGCCTGTCACTCAACGAGACAGTCGTCGTGCTCGACCGTATCCGCGAGATGATGCGCAAATACAAGAAGCTGCCGATCGCCGACATGATCGACCTGTCGATCAACGCCGTGCTGTCGCGCACGATCATGACCTCCACCACGACGACGCTGGCGCTTCTGGCGCTGGTGTTCTTCGGCGGTCACGTCATCCAGTCCTTCTCGCTGGCGATGATGTGGGGTGTGGTTGTCGCCACGTATTCGTCGATCTTCATCTGCTCGCCGATCCTGATCTATCTCGGCGTCCGCCCCGGCGACCTCGCCGAGCCGGTGGTGGAGAAGCCCAAGGGCGGCAAGGCGACAGTCTAGGGCTTGCGCCTTTCCTGCCGACACCTACATCCAGTGTCCGTCATTGCGAGCGAAGCGAAGCAATCCAGAGGCCCCACCTGAGGCTTCTGGATTGCTTCGCCTTCGGCTCGCAATGACGGTGGTGGCGAAGAGCGGGGCGACATGGCGGAACTGACGCGCAGATATGATGGTTTCGTGCCGGGTGCCTTCGAGATCGAAGGCTTCGGGGCGGGCGGCTTTCGCTTCGCTGGCATGTCGCATCGCGGCTCCCTCATCGTCCTGCCGTCGGGCATCCACATGTGGGCGGCCCTCACGCCTGCCGACATGACGCCCGACATGCTGGCACCCGTATTTGCCGAGCCCGTCGGCACCATCGAGCTTCTGCTGATCGGCACGGGGCGCGAACTGCTGCCGCTGCGCGCCGATCTGCGCGGAGCACTCAGGGCGGCTGGCATCGGCGTTGATCCGATGGCCACGAGTCATGCCATCGCGACCTACAACATTCTCTTTGCGGAAAAGCGTCGCGTCGCCGCCGCGCTGCTGGCGGTCGCGTGACGGGCGCGCTGGATCGGCATTACGGATCCTGCGCCGACATGCTGCGCAAGGAAGATCCCGACCGCTATTTTTCCTGCCTGTTCGCGCCCGAAGCCAAGCGCCCGCATCTGCATGCCCTCTATGCCTTCAGCCTCGAAATCGCCCGCGTGCGCGAACAGGTGTCGGAGCCCCTGACCGGCGAGATCCGCATGCAATGGTGGCGCGACGTGCTCTGCGGCGAGGGCAGGGGCGATGTTCACGCGCATCCCATCGCGGGGGCGCTGCTGGACACGGTCGCGACCTTCAACCTGCCAGTGCAGGCGCTGAAGGATCTCATCGAGGGGCGCTCCTTTGATCTCTACGACGATCCGATGCCGACCAGGGGTGATCTCGAGGGCTATTGCGGTGAGACCTCTTCCGCCCTGATGCGACTCGCCGCCCTCGTGCTGGCCGGGGGGCGCGATCCCGGCGGTGCGGAAGCTGTCGGACATGGCGGCGTTGCCTATGCAATCACCGGATTGTTGCGCGCGCTGCCCTGGCATGCGGCGCGCGGCCAGCTCTATCTGCCCGGCGATCTGCTGGCGCGTCATGGCGTGACGCGCGACGAGGTGGTGGCTGGCACAGTCACGCCAGGCCTGTGCGATGCGCTGGCCGAAATGCGTGCGCTGGCGCGTCATCATCATGCAGGCGCGCTGCGCGCCGCGTCGCAGATGGAGGCACCGACGCGTGCGGCCCTGATGCCGCTGGCGGTCGTGCCGATTTATCTGAAACGCATGGAAAAGCGCGGCTACGAACCGTTCCGCACGCTGATCACCGCGCCGTCGTGGCGCAGGCTTTATGCGCTGTTGTCATTGAGCCGAAAACTCTAATTCGTCATTGCGAGGCGCGTGAGCTCCGCGGCAATCCATCTAGCGGCAGCCACCTGAAGATGGATTGCCGCGTCGCCTGCGGCTCCTCGCAATGACGGTGCTTCTATTCCGCTGCGGCCTGCGTTACGCCCCGAGCCAGGCCTCAAGATCCTCCCCCGCCCGCACCGACATGGCCTTCTTGCGCGCGACTGATTTTTCCGGTCCGCGCAGCTTCTTGCCGTCTTGCGTGCGCATGGGCTCGGTCATGGGCGGAAACAGGCCGAAATTGACGTTCATCGGCTGGAACGAACTGCGGCCGGCGTCGATTGTCTCGATGTGGCCGCCTGTAATGTGATTGAGCAGGGCGCCCATGGCCGTGGTGGAGGGCGGCATGGTGAAGGCGGTGCCCAGCCGTTCGCTTGCGGCGAGCCGTCCGGCGATCAGGCCGACGGCGGCGCTTTCCACATAGCCCTCGCAGCCGGTGATCTGGCCCGCAAAGCGCAGGCGCGGATCGGCCTTCAGCCGCAGGATGCCATCGAGCACGCGCGGCGAATTCAGGAAAGTGTTGCGATGCAGGCCGCCAAGCCGCGCGAATTCGGCCTGTTCGAGCCCGGGTATGGTGCGAAACAGCGCCTGCTGCGCGCCATATTTCAGTTTCGTCTGGAAGCCGACCATATTGTACAGCGTGCCCAGCGCATTGTCCTGCCGCAGCTGGACCACCGCATAGGCCTTCACTGTCGGATGATGCGCATTGGTCAGGCCCATCGGCTTCATCGGGCCATGGCGCAGCGTTTCGACGCCGCGTTCCGCCATGATTTCAATGGGCAGGCAACCATCGAAATAGGGCGTGCCCTCCCATTCCTTGAAGCTTGTCTTGTCGCCCGCGACCAGCCCTGCGACGAAGGCGTAATATTGCTCCTTGTCCATCGGGCAATTGATGTAATCGGCACCCGTGCCGCCCGGCCCCTGCTTGTCGTAGCGTGACTGGAACCAGGCTTGCGTCATGTCGATCGATTCGCGATGCACGATGGGCGCGATCGCGTCGAAAAAGGCGAGCTGGTCCTCGCCGGTCTTCTCGATGATGGCCTGCGCCATGGCACCTGAAGTGAGCGGCCCGGTGGCGATAATGACATTGTCCCAGTCGGCTGGCGGCAGGCCCGCGACCTCGCCGCGGTCCAGCGTCACGAGCGGATGCTCGGCCAGTGCCTTCGTCACGGCATCCGCAAAGCCGTCGCGGTCGACGGCCAGCGCGCCGCCCGCCGGAACCTGGTTGGCATCGGCGCAGGCCATGATCAGCGAGTTCATGCGCCGCATCTCGCGATGGATCAGGCCGACGGCATTGGTTGTCGGCTCGTCAGACCGGAAGGAATTGGAACAGACGAGTTCGGCCAGCTTGTCGGTCTGGTGGGCATCGGTGCCGCGCACGGGGCGCATCTCGTGCAGGATGACGGGAACGCCGACGCGGGCGACCTGCCAGGCGGCTTCGGACCCGGCGAGGCCGCCGCCGATAATGTGGATGGGTGCAATGTGTGATGACATGGTGCGGACCATAGGGAGGGGGTCCGGGACGTGCAAGAGCGGCTGACGTGGACGTCTCACGATCGTCATTGCGAGGAGCCGGAGGCGACGCGGCAATCCATCTTCAGGTGCGGGCAGCCCGCGCGTGCCTGTCGTCCTCCAAT
This sequence comes from uncultured Hyphomicrobiales bacterium, assembly GCA_903916165.1. GTDB lineage: Bacteria > Pseudomonadota > Alphaproteobacteria > Rhizobiales > Beijerinckiaceae > Terripilifer. The sequence goes on from CAIWVR010000412.1 coordinate 3,933, forward strand.
GGCGCAGGACACAAACAGAAAACGCCCGCCGGGGAGGATTCGGCGGGCGCTTCGTGAGCGGAACGGGGCGGAGGGTCCCCGGTCCGAAAGGGATCAGGTCGCCCTAGAGGCCGGCGCTGCGGCGCGCGACATCGTCGATTTCCCAACGCTCAATGCCGAGATCGGCGAGTTCGCGGTCGGTCAGGCAGTAGAGTTCGCGCAGCGAGGCGCGGTAGCGGCGCCAGACGCCAAGCTTGGTGGAGATGAATTTGATGGTTTCGGTCATGGTCTTTGCTCTGCCGGGTCGGGACAAATGCCCCTCTGATGCAGTGCAACATACGGGACTGCGGCTCGACGGAGTACAGACAAGATCGCGAGGCAGCCATGCAAAATTAGCATGGATATTGGGTGATCCAGCCGGTGATCGGCCATGATTGGCGGGTGATTCGGGCCATGGATCTCGTAATCCTTGCCGTTACCGCGCCTTTCCCCGCGATTTACGCATTGCTAACCTTTTATTGTGCAGCGCAGTCGGGCCGTGGGCTTCCTGTGTCCTTGCGCGACGCGACGGGGTCCATCTGATGGCGGGCACCAGATGGATGGAGCCGCGTCGCTCGCAAGAATGAAAGGGCCTACCCTTCCTTGAAGCCGTAATCGGGAACGCCTTGCTCATTGCCGTAATATTTGAACGGCAGGAATTTTCCCGACATGCTGATCTTGACGCGGTCGCCCTTGGGGTTGGGCTCGCGCTCGAATTCCATGTTGAAGTCGATGGCCGACATGATGCCGTCACCGAATTCTTCCTCGATCAGTGCCTTCCAGGCCGGACTGTTGACCAGCACCAGTTCGTAGAAGCGGTAGATCAGCGGATCGGTGGGTGGCATGGGCGTGCCCGTGCCGCGCATCGGCACTTCGTTCAGCATTTTCTGTTCGTTTTCGCTCAGGCCGAACAGGGTGGCGGCCTTGGCGGCGAGCGGCTTCACGAGCTTGTGCTGGCCGAGCAGCGCGCCGACGATCAGCACCGGCGACATGCCGCCGATCTCGGTGCAGATATGCGCCCATCTCCAGTTCTTCTCGCGCTTGATGTCGAGAATCTTTTCGGTGAGTTCTTCGCGTTTCATACTGTGCTCCTGTTGTCTGGGGTCAGGCGGCGGTGCGGGCGTCATGGCCGCCCGGGCTGGAAGGGGGCGCGCTCGGGCGCACGATCGGCGGGTGACGCTTGTCGTAACCTGCCGGCATTTCGTCCTTGAAGGACCGTGAGCGCGACACCAGAAAATCGATCAGGTGATTGCGCAAGGCGTAATAATCTGGATGCTTGTGCAGGTCGATCCGGCGGCGGTCGCGCGGTAGCGGGTTTTCCACGATCTCGGCGATCATTGCGTCGGGACCATTCGTCATCAGGACGATGCGGTCGGCGAGATAGATCGCCTCGTCGACATCATGGGTGATCATACAGGCGGTCTGCCCGGTGTCGAGGCAGATGCGGCGCACCTCGTCCTGCAGCGTGCCACGCGTGAGCGCGTCGAGGGCGGAAAAAGGCTCGTCCATCAGCAAGATCTTGGGCTCGATGGACAGCGCGCGGGCAATGCCGACACGCTGCTTCATGCCGCCGGACAGTTCCGACGGCTTCTTCAGTTCGGCACCCTTGAGGCCGACCAGTTCGATGAAGCGCAGCGCCTGCGCGCGGACCCTGTCCGCACGCCAGTCGCGCCAGCGCGATGACACGGCGAAGGACACATTGCCCAGCACGCTGCGCCACGGCAGCAATGCGTGGCTCTGAAAAATCACTGCGCGGTCGAGCGAGGGGCCTTCGATCGCGCGGCCGTCGACGACCGCGACGCCATCGTCGGGCAGTTCGAGGCCAGCGAGCACATTGAGCACTGTCGTCTTGCCGCAGCCGGAATGTCCGATGATGCAGGAGAATTCTCCCTTGTTCATCGCAAACCAGAGATTGTCGAAGATCGTCGTCTCGCCGCCGCCCGCCTTGGGATAGCGCCGTGCGATGGCTTCGATGGAGATGAAACGCTCGGTCATGATCTTATTCCGGATAGGTGACGAGCTTGGCGACACGTGCGAGGGCCTGGTCGAGCAGCATGCCGACAAGGCCGATGACGAGGATGGAAATGATCACATTGGTGATCGACAGATTGTTCCACTCGTTCCAGACGAAATAGCCGATGCCGGTGCCGCCCACGAGCATTTCCGCCGCGACGATGACGAGCCAGGCA
>CAIWVR010000413.1 GCA_903916165.1 uncultured Hyphomicrobiales bacterium
AGACACGAATTTTTGAGAGGCCGGGCCAGTCCCGGCCTTTTTTGTTTCGTCATTTCGAGGAGCGAAGCGACGCGGCAATCCATATTTGGGTAAACTGGCGCAAAGTCCCGACGTCCACGATTGGAGCCCAGTCAGCAGATGGATTGCCGCGTCGCTTCGCTCCTCGCAATGACGAATCGTGGTGAGCGGACGTCTCCTCTGACGCACCTGATAACGGCTTCGTTGGCCCACCACGCTGGCGGCTTCCCGAAAAAGCGACATAATCCCCTCGAATCATCGCCGCTCCCGAAGGCGACCCCGCGAGGAACGCATGGCCCTGACCCGCCGCACGACCCTGAAGCTTGGCTCCGCTGCGCTGGGCGCACTTGCCCTGCCCTCCGGCTTTGGCCGGGCGCTCGCCGCTGGCGAGGTCGAGACCCATGGACTGTCCACCTTTGGCGAACTGGCCCTGCCTGCCGATTTCCCCCATTTCGCCTATGTGAACCCGCAGGCCCCGCGTGGCGGCCTGCTCTCGATCCAGATCAAGAACACCAGCGGCAACCAGAATTTCGAGACCTTTGACACGCTCAACATCTTTGTCTTCAAGGGCGACGGTGCCGCCGGCATGGACACGACCTTCGACACGCTGATGGCGGGCTCGGGCGACGAACCCGGCTCCATGTATGGCCTCGTCGCCGACAAGGTGCGCATTTCCGACGACAAGCTCACCTATAAGTTTCACATCCGCCCAGAGGCGCGTTTTCACGACGGCTCGAAGCTCACCGCACGTGACGCGGCTTTCTCCTTCAATATGCTGAAAGCCAAGGGGCACCCGGTCTATCGCAGCATCCTCGGGGAATTTTCCGGCGCGGAGGCCCAGGCTGACGACACGCTGGTCGTGCGCTTCACGGAAAACCGCTCGCGCGACCTGCATCTGGTCATCGCCGGCCTGCCGATCTTTTCGGAAGCCTGGTGGAAGGGCCGCGATTTCGAGGCCTCGACGCTCGAGGCCCCACTGGGGTCGGGGCCCTATAAAATGTCGCGCTTCGAGCAGGGCCGCTACATCGAATTCGCACGCGTGCGCGACTATTGGGGCGACAGGCTGCCGGTGAATATCGGGCAAAACAATTTCGACCGCATCCGCTACGAATATTACCGCGAGCGGCAGGTGGCGTTCGAGGGCTTCAAATCCGGCCAGATCAATTTCAACGAGGAATATACGGCCCGCCTGTGGGCGACGGCCTATGATTTTCCCGCCGTGCGCGATGGCCGCGTGAAGAAGGACGAATTGCAAAACGGCGCGCCGACACCAAGCCAAGGCTGGTACTTCAACACGCGGCACGCAAAGTTCAAGGATGCCCGCGTGCGCGAGGCGCTTGGCCTCGCCTTCGATTTCGAATGGACCAACCGCAACATCATGTATTCCGCCTACAAGCGGATGGCGTCGTGGTTCGAAAACACCGACATGAAGGCGACGGGCAAGCCGGGAGATGCGGAGCTCGCGCTGCTCGAACCCTTCCGCGGCAAGGTTCCCGACGAGGTCTTTGGCGAGCCCTATGTTCCGCCCGTTTCCGATGGGTCGGGCTCGGATCGCGCCCTGCTGCGCAAGGCCGACGACCTGCTGCGCGCGGCGGGCTGCAAGCGCGACGGCGGGCGCCTGCTTCTGGCCAATGGCGAGGCCTTCGAAATCGAGTTCCTCGATTCCTCGGGCGCGCTGAAGCCGCACACCGAACCGCTGCAGGCCAATTTGCGCAAGCTCGGCATCACCACGACCTTCCGCACGGTCGATGCCGCGCAATACAAGCGCCGCCTCGACAATTTCGACTTCGACATCGTGACCATGGCGCTCGGCGGCTCGTTCACGCCGGGCGACGGCCTGCGCATCACCTGGTCCTCGGACGCCGCGAAAACGCCCGGCACACGCAATGTCGCGGGCGTGCAGGACCCGGCCGTGGATTTTCTCGTCCACAGGATTTCGCGGGCCTCCTCACGCGAGGAACTGACGGTCGCAGCGCGTGCGCTTGACCGGGTGCTGCGCGCCGGGCGCTACTGGATTCCGATGTGGTACAAGGACAAGAGTCTCATCGCCTATTGGGACGTCTTCTCGCGTCCGGAGACGCGGCCGCGCTATTCGACCGGCGCTCCGGGCGTGTGGTGGTGGGACGCCGAGAAGGCCAAGCGCATCAATTACCAAGGCTGACGCCGGTTCAGGCGCGATCGCGCGCAGACAAAGGATTTCATGCTCGCCTATATCGCCCGCCGCCTGCTCCTCATGATCCCGACCGTCTTCGGGATCCTGCTGATCTCGTTCGTCATCGTGCAATTCGCGCCGGGCGGCCCGGTGGAGCGCGTGCTGGCGCAATTGCAGGGCCTCGATTCGGGCGCAACATCGCGCTTTGGCGGCGGTGCCAGCGATCTGGGCGCGGCGGCGCAATCGGGCGGCGACTCGCGCTATAGGGGCGCGCAGGGGCTCGACCCGAAATTCATCGCGGAGCTCGAAAAGCAGTTCGGCTTCGACAAGCCAGCCTATGAGCGCTTCTTCATCATGCTGAAGAACTACGCCACTTTCGATTTCGGCCGCTCCTACTTCCGCGACACGCCGGTGCTGCAACTGATCAAGGAAAAGCTGCCGGTCTCGATCTCGCTCGGCCTGTGGATGACGCTGCTGTCCTATGCCATCTCGATCCCGCTGGGCATCCGCAAGGCCGTGCAGGACGGTTCCCGCTTCGACACCTGGACCTCGGCCGTCGTGATCATCGGCTATGCGATCCCGAGCTTCCTGTTTGCCATCCTCTTGATCGTCGTCTTTGCCGGCGGCTCGTTCTGGCAGATCTTCCCGCTGCGCGGGCTGTTTTCGGAAAACGTCTCCGACCTGTCGTTTCCTCGCCAAGTTCTCGACTATGCCTGGCACATCGCCCTGCCGGTGACCGCCATGGCGATCGGTGCCTTCGCGACCTCGACCTTTCTCACGAAAAATTCGTTCCTCGACGAGATCCGCAAGCAATATGTGCAGACCGCGCGCATGAAGGGCCTCACCGAGCGGCAGGTGCTTTACGGCCACGTGTTCCGCAACGCCATGCTGATCGTCATTGCAGGCTTTCCCGGCGCCTTCGTCTCCGCCTTCTTCACCGGTTCGCTGCTGATCGAAAGCATCTTCTCGCTCGATGGGCTGGGCCTGCTCTCCTATGAATCGATCATCAACCGCGATTATCCGGTGGTCTTCGCCAACCTTTACATTTTCGCGCTGCTTGGCCTCGTCGTGAACCTGCTGTCGGACCTCACCTATACGTGGATCGATCCACGCATCGATTTCGAGACGCGGGAGGTTTGACGATGAGCGCTCCCGCCCTGCGCGACGAACTCTCCGCCACGGCGTCCGCGCCGCTCGCACCTGTCCTGCGCGACAGGGGCTTCTTGAGGCTCACACCGATCAACCGTAGGCGCCTCGACAATTTCAAGCGCAACCGGCGCGGCTACTGGTCGTTCTGGATCTTCATCACCTTGTTCGTGCTGTCGCTGTTTGCCGAGGTCATCGCCAACGACCGGCCGATTGTCGCCCTCT
>CAIWVR010000414.1 GCA_903916165.1 uncultured Hyphomicrobiales bacterium
CGTGACGTCGCGACCGCTTTTCCGACGGTGACGAGCCTGCGGGTCAAGGACGCCCTTGACGCCATTGCCGGCGCGATGAACCAGCTCGCCTTCGCGGTTCGAGGCGCGTCCGGCATCGCGCTGGCGGCCGCGATCCTCGTGTTGTCGGGCGCGCTGGCGGCCGGTCAGAGGAGCCGCATTTACGACGCTGTTGTCCTGAAGACACTGGGCGCCACGCGCCGACGCCTGCTGACGGCTCTGGTGATCGAATATGCGCTGCTGGGTCTGGCAACGGCCCTGTTCGGGCTTGCGGCAGGCAGCTTGGCGGCATGGTTCGTTCTGGAGCGCGTGATGCACTTCGACACATTCGTCTGGCTGTGGGGAGCCGCGGCGAGTGCGATCGTGGTCGCGCTTTTGGTGACGGTGGGGCTTGGATTGCTGGGAACGTGGCGGGTGCTGGGTCAAAAACCTGCAGCTCACCTGCGCGATCTCTGAATTGTGAACATATCACAGGCACAAAGAGTGCCTGGCACCGGGTCACATTGCAGGATTCTGGCATCCGCGGGGTCGCAACACCCTTGTCGACGCCGCAAAGGCCATCCATATTATCACAAGGCAGGGGACCGACCGGAACCGGCGGTATCCGTCTGCGCAACGCGAGAGGAAATCATGTCCGACTTCGACCGCAACGCTTCGCTCCCGTGGGGATCGCGCGTCGCCCGGGCCGGCGCCGCCGAATATGATCTGGGGCTGCGCTCCTACATGCTTGGCATTTACAATCTGATGACAGTGGCGCTCGGTGTCACCGCGCTTGTCGCGATGGCCATCTTCATGATGGGCAAGACCAGCCCTGTCGTGCAGGCTCTGTACATGTCGCCCCTGAAATGGGTGATCATGCTGGCGCCCCTGGGTTTCGTCTTCTTCTTGTCGCTCCGGTTCGAGCGCATGAGCTATTCGGCCCTGCTCGGGACCTTTCTCGCCTTCGCGGCGACGATGGGCTTGTCGATGGGCTCGATCGGCTTCGTCTTCAAGGTTGGCAGCATCGTGCAGGCGCTGTTTGCCACCACAGCAGCCTTTGGTGCGCTCAGCATCTATGGTTACACGACGAAGCGCAGCCTGTCGGGAATGGGCTCGTTCCTGGTGATGGGTCTGTTCGGCCTCATCATCGCGAGCGTGATCAACATCTTCGTGGGCTCCGGCATTCTCGGCTTCGCGATCTCGCTCTTGGGCTTGCTGATCTTTGCAGGCCTGACGGCGTGGGACACGCAGCGCCTGAAGCAGGAATATGACGTCGTGGCCGGCTCGGGCGAACTTGCCTCGAAGGCCTCGGTGATGGGCGCGCTGTCGCTCTATCTCAACTTCATCAACATGTTCCAGTTCATCCTCGCCCTCACCGGACAGCGCGACGATTGATTTGGACGTTCTTGAAACGGGGGCCCCGCGTAAGCGGGGCCTTTTTTCGTTGCCCGAGACCGCTCAGGTCCGGACGAGCCGCACGCTCTTGTCGAGGACAGCAATCACACGCGCCAGATCCTCGCCACGCTTCATGACAAGGCCGCCCACAGCGACGACCGCATAAGCGCCTTGCTTGCGGGCGAGGCGAGGGTCCTTTTCAATCCGGTAAAGCGGAACTTCAGAGGCGCGGCGGTAGATCGAGAAGACCGCAACCTGCCGACCGAAATCGATGGCGTAATCACGCCACTCGCCGGCTGCGACCTTGCGTCCATACAGGTTCAGGATGACGCCGAGCTCATGGCGATCGAAGGTGACGACGGGCGGAGCCGGCGGCGCGGGATTTGGTGCAGGCGGGGATGGCGCGGCCGGTACGACCCGAAGTCCCGGCCCACGCGTCAGGCTGTCGTCGTCTTTCATGACACCTCCGTGACACATGATCTCGCGGTGTCAGATCTTGCGCAACCCGGAGATGTCTGACGGCTGATCTCTGCTGAGATCGACCACGGCCAGACGTTTTTACCCATGTCATTGCAAAAAAAGGATTTTGCCCAGATCCAGCTGAAGCGCCGCCGCTGTGAGGCACGCGGATTATTTATCTTGTCTCACTGGCCCGGCCTGTCCGGCATTCTGGATTTGGTCATCGCCCGGACGGCGACGCGGACCCGTGCCGGAGCCCCCTCCAGCCAGTCCTTTTTTGAGAACCGCGCCCGAGTGCTTGAATCTCGATGGCCCCGCCGTGATATGAGGGCGGTTATGAAGAGGGTTCGATTGACCCGACAGCGGACGAGAGAAGTCACGTGAGCAACACAGAACCGACCGGCACGACGACGGCGACTCCCCATGCCTTTCAGGCCGATGTGTCCCGCCTCCTGCACCTCATGGTGCATTCGATCTATTCCGATCGCGACATCTTCGTGCGCGAGCTGATCTCGAACGGGGCGGACGCCTGCGAGAAGCTGCGATACGAAGCCCTGACCCATCCGGGACTGATCGCGAGCGACGAGGGCTTTTCGATCCGCATCTCGGTCGACGCCGAAGGGAAGCGACTGACCTTCACCGACAATGGGATCGGCATGGACCATGACGAGCTGATCGGGGCACTTGGCACGATCGCCAGCTCCGGGACGCGCGCCTTTCTCGACAAGCTGGCCCAGTCCGAAAATGGCGACGATGCCACCCCGCGCGGCTCGGAGCTCATCGGCCAGTTCGGCATCGGCTTCTATTCGGCCTTCATGGTGGCGGACAGGGTTGTCGTCGAAACCCGCAAGGCCGGCGACGCGCAAGCCTGGCGCTGGGAGTCGGACGGCAAGGGCGCTTTCACCACGGCTCCGCTCCCCCTGGACGAAGCGCCCCTGCACGGTGCCCGCGTCATTCTTCATCTCAGCACGACAGGCGCGGAATATGCACAGCCCGGCAAGATCGAGCGGATCGTCCGCGAGCATTCAGGTGCCATCGCCGTGCCCGTCTATCTTCTCGAAAAGGACGGTGAAGAGCCCCAGCGCGTGGCGGAAGGCATGGCTCTGTGGGCGCGGTCCAAATCGGATATCACATCCGAAGACTATACGGATTTCTACCGCGGGCTCGCCGGCCAGTTCGACGAACCGGCACTCACCATCCATTGGCGCGCCGAAGGCCGACACGAATATACTGTGCTCGCCTTCGTCCCCGGCTCGCGGCCGCTCGACCTTTTTGAGCCCGCGCGCAAGAGTCGCAGCAAGCTCTATGTCCGCCGTGTCCTGATCACACAGGACGCCGACCTGCTGCCGGCATGGCTGCGTTTCATGCGGATTGTCGTCGATTCCAGCGACCTGCCCCTGAATGTCTCGCGCGAGATGATCCAGGAAAGCCCGATTCTCGCGGCCATTCGCAAGGGCGTGGTCAACCGCATCCTGCAGGAACTGACCAAGCTCGCCGACAATGATGCCGAGGCCTACCAGAAGATCTGGCAGAATTTCGGGCCGGTGCTGAAGGAGGGCCTCTACGAGGATCCCGAACGCCGCGACGCTTTATACAAGATCGCCCGTTTTGCGACATCGACAGAGGCGGAACCGGTCCGCACGCTGGCCGATTACGTGACAACATTGCGTCCCAACCAGACCGCCATCTGGTACATTGCAGGCGACGACGCCAAGCGTCTCGCGACCAGCCCGCAGCTCGAAGGCTTCCGCAAGCGCGGCATCGAGGTGCTGCTTCTGTCAGACCCGGTCGACGCCTTCTGGGTCGAGACGGCCGTGGGCTTCGACGGCAAGCCGTTCAAGTCGGTCACGCATGGCGCTGCGGATCTGAAGGCCGTTCCGTTGCTCGACGGCGAGACCGCACCGTCGGATCAGGCGCCTCCGGCCGATGTCGCCGCCCTGCTTGCCTTCATGAAGGAAACGCTGGTGGAGAATGTGGATGATGTGCGGGCTTCGGATCGCCTGTCCGAGAGCGCCGCCTGCCTCGTCGCGCCCGAACATGGCCGCGACCGTCGCCTTGAAAGGCTGCTCGCCGAACATGGCGGTCTTGGCGGGCTCGGCATGATCTCCAGGCCCGTGCTGGAGATCAACCCGGCGCATCCCCTTGTCGCCGCGCTCGCCCAGCGCTTCGCTGCAGGCAGCGACCGCGCCCTGATCGAGGACGCCGCATGGCTGATCCATGACGAGGCCCGGGTGGCGGATGGCGATGCGCCGGTCGACGCCGCAGCCTTCGCCGCACGTCTGACCCGCGTGCTGACCCGTGCCGCCCAGGCACCGGGGGGGTCGTGAGCGACGACGAGATTGATCTGACAGGCCTCGGCCTCGCCGAGGCCTGTCGCAAGATCTCGGATCTGTTCTCCCAAACGTCGATAGAAGGCGCGGAGCTCGCGGCGCGGATGCTCTTGTCGGGCGCGACGGGCTCTTCGCGGACTGATCTGATCCTGTCGCCTGACCGCAAGCTCGAGATGGATGCCTCGCGGAAGCTTGAACACTTTGTCACACGACGTCTGGCCGGAGAACCGGTCACCCGCATTCTGGGGTCCCGCACCTTCTGGACCCTCGATCTGCACGTGACTGCGGACGTTCTGGACCCACGGCCGGATTCAGAGACCATCATCCGCGCGGCACTTGAGGCGCTTGGCGTGCGCAAGGACGCCAGCCTCCGTATCCTCGATCTGGGGACCGGAAGCGGTGCGCTGCTTCTGGCCTTGCTGAGTGAATGCCCGCACGCCACAGGCCTTGGCATCGACCTTTCGGGGGCGGCCTGTGCTGTCGCGCGCGAAAATGCCGAACGACACGGGCTGTCTGACCGCGCCCGTGTGACGCAAGGTCACTGGTTTGAGGGCCTGGACGACACGTTCGACCTCATCGTCTCGAACCCGCCTTACATTGAAAGCGCCGACATCGCCGATCTCGCCATAGAGGTTCGTGCGCATGATCCGCTCCTGGCACTCGACGGCGGCACGGACGGGCTGACGGCTTACCGGGACATCCTGCGGTTCCTGCCCTCCGCATTGCGCGCAAGCGGAATTGCCGTCCTCGAACTCGGTGCCGGACAGGAGGCAGCCGTGCGACAATTGGCGCAGGCTGCCGGCCTCAGGACACGGGGCACGAAGGCGGACTTGGGCGGCGTGATCCGTGCGCTCGTGCTGGAGAGAGAAACAGCCGCCTAAGGTTTCCCCCCATAGAATTTCCGTCTGCCCCCTTGGCGACAAGGCCGAAACGGGCTAGAGAGAGTCTAGAAATCGCCTCGGCTCTGCACGTGCAGTGGCTCAAGGCCCGTTGAGAACAGCATGGCGGTGACGACGCTGCCAGTTCTCCGGATCGTTTGCCTGGCACAGTCCCGGGTTGGACGAGGCGAATGTCTCCTTATTCGTTGGTCTTGCAGGATGTTGCAGATCAGGAATATCGGCCCTGATGTTTCGGGGTTGTTTGCAGACTGGCCGGAGAGCCCATTCGCTTAACCAAGACAGCTTTTGATAGCGGCTGTTTCAGTTCGAGGTCGGCTTTGTCCTCCGCCGGCCGCGGGACGCACTACTCAAGGATCATCGATGAGACCGGGTCAGAACAAGCGTATGCGCGGCCGCAACAACAACAACAGCAGTCCCGGTGGCAATCGCAAGGGGCCGAATCCGCTCACCCGGTCCTACGAATCCAATGGTCCCGACGTCAAGATCAGGGGGACGGCCCACCACGTCGCGGAGAAATACCTGCAGCTCGCGCGCGACGCACAATCATCCGGCGATCCGGTGATGGCGGAGAGCTATCTCCAGCACGCAGAACATTATTTCCGCATCATTGCCGCCGCACAGCAGGCCCAGCAGGAGGCGCAGGTCGGCTATATGCGGCCGGCCGGTGAACCGGAAGCCGAGGAAGACGACGACGACGAGGGCGGCATCCCCGATCGCTTCGCCTCGCCGATCGAGCGCGTTGCTGCACCCGTGCAGCAACCTTATGGCGGTCAGCCCCAGCCATATGCACCGCCGCCGCAGCAGCCCTATGCTCCCGGCGGTTATGCGCCCCAGCAGGGCCAGCCCCAGGGAGACCGCCAGCAGGATCGCGGCGACCGGCAGAATCACGATCGGCAAAACAATGATCGGCAGGAACGCGGCCCGCGTCCGGACCGTCCGTTCCAGGATCGCAACAACCAGCAAAACCGGCAGGGTCCCAACCCGCCACGTCCGCCGCGGCCACCGCGCGAGTTTCGTAACGACCAGCAGCCGCGGTTCGAGCCGCGGCCCGTGACAGACGAGCAGCCGGACACCGGCCTCCCGGCTTTCATCACCGCCCCGGTCCGCATTCCGGTGAGCGAGGCCCCGCAGCCAAACCTGCAGGGTGGCGCGCCAGAAGGCGGTCTGGACATGATCTCTGACGAGGGTGTCGGATTCCACCTGCGTCCGCGCCGGCGGCGGCGGCGTCCGGGCAGCGAGGGCGAGGGCGAGGCTCCGGCCGCGCGCGGCGATCTGCCGGCTCTGGACTAGGTATCAAGGGGGCTTCGGCCCCCTTTTTCATACCTGGATGTGGAGCACATCCCCCAAGGCGACCGTCCCTCCAAGCTTGACGCTGGCGTAGACGCCACAGGTGATCCGGCCGTAGGAGTCCTGCAGCGCCCCCACGACGTCGCGATCGCGGACGCCGGTGTGCGGATCGACATGCGTGGCCAGGCATCGGTCAATCGTCTTGAGGACGCGCAACTCGGCCCCTCCAATGCGGATGCGCTGGCCGGGCAGATCTTCCTCGACCCAGGGCTCCCAACCTTCGACGGCGATGTTGGCGCGAAAACGAAGGGGATCGAGCAGTCCGCCCATCCGGCTCTCGAGGTCGCGCACACTGGCAAGATTGAGGATCGACACAAAACCCGAACGGATGGAATCGGTGAAGCGAAACCCGTCAGGGGCCTGCAACAGGCGCACCGGGCCTCGTGTCTCGCCGGCACAGAAATCCTGCAGGAAGGTCTCGAGGGCCATCCGCCCCTCAGACGTTCGCACATCGCCCCGCACCTGCACGCTGCCACGGTGAGAGAGGGCGAGCATGTGGCCCTCGTCATCGTAACGGGACGCGATTTCGGCCAGCCGCGCATTCTTCATCAGCATCAGAAAGCGCGTTTTCGATTGATAGGCCGGATGCGCCGGGTCGAAAGACGAAGGACCATTCTCGAACGCCAGTATCCGGTCTCCGGGAAAGAAGCGGCCTGCCACAAGCTCGACCTTCGACAAGGGCTCGGGCGACAGCCCCTTGACCGGATACCTGTGCAATGAAGCAACGTTCATGAATCTTTCCTGATGACGCTGGCAAGCGCCTCCAACCTGATTTGGATCAGCGCGAAGAAAGGTGAATCGGGTCCTCTTTCACCAAAGGTGCCCCCTACCTACATCTCGGGTGCGGTCGCCGAAAGGGGCCACACCACGTTCGACGTCGCAGCATCGCTCCGGGATCGCTGCCACGGTTGAGGAGAAGATGATGAATATCGAGAAATATACTGAACGCGCCCGCGGCTTCGTCCAGTCCGCGCAATCGCTGGCCTTGCGTGAAGGGCATCAGCAATTCACGCCAGAACATGTGCTGAAAGTCTTGATGGATGACGAAGAGGGTCTCGCCTCCGGCCTGATCGACAAGGCCGGCGGCCGTTCGCGCGATGCACTCGTGCAGACCGAACTGGCCCTGGATAAAGTGCCGAAAGTGCAGGGATCGGGCGCAGGCCAGCTTTACATGGCGCCAACCACCGCACGCATTTTCGACAGTGCCGAAAAACTGGCGCAGAAAGCGGGTGATTCCTTCGTCACGGTCGAGCGATTGCTGTTGGCGATCGCGGCCGAAAAATCATCCGACGCCGGCAAGATCCTCGCCAATGCCGGCGTGACTCCGCAAAGCCTCAATCACGCGATCGAAGACCTGCGCAAGGGGCGGACCGCCGACAATGCCACGGCCGAGAATGCCTATGACGCGCTCAAGAAATATGCGCGCGACCTCACAGAAGCCGCGCGCAACGGCAAGCTCGATCCAGTGATCGGACGCGATGAGGAAATCCGCCGCACGATCCAGGTCCTGTCGCGACGCACGAAAAACAATCCGGTCCTGATCGGCGAGCCCGGCGTCGGCAAGACGGCAATTGTCGAGGGTCTGGCGCTGCGCATCATCAATGGTGATGTGCCGGAAAGCCTGAAAAACAAGAAGCTTCTGGCCCTCGACATGGGATCGCTGATCGCGGGCGCTAAATTTCGCGGCGAATTCGAAGAGCGTCTCAAGGCCGTGCTCAACGAAGTGACTGCAGCACAGGGCGGGATCGTGCTGTTCATTGACGAGATGCATACGCTCGTCGGTGCCGGCAAGGCCGATGGCGCCATGGATGCCTCCAACCTTCTCAAGCCAGCCCTGGCGCGCGGCGAATTGCATTGCGTCGGCGCGACCACGCTGGATGAATATCGCAAACATGTCGAGAAGGACGCGGCGCTTGCGCGGCGCTTCCAGCCGGTGTTCGTCAATGAGCCCTCCGTCGAGGACACGATTTCAATCCTGCGCGGCTTGAAGGAAAAATACGAGCTGCACCACGGCGTGCGCATCACTGACGCGGCGATTGTCGCTGCCGCGACCTTGTCGAACCGCTATATTGCTGACCGCTTCCTGCCGGACAAGGCCATCGACCTTGTGGATGAGGCCTCATCGCGGCTGCGCATGCAGGTCGATTCCAAGCCGGAGGAGCTGGATGAATATGACCGGCGGATCATGCAGCTGAGGATCGAACAGGGGGCACTGCGCAAGGAAACCGATCCGGCATCACGCGATCGGCTCGGCAAGCTTGAAAGCGAACTGGCCGAACTCGAAGAGAAATCAGCGTCGCTGACGGCGCGCTGGAATGCCGAGAAGGACAAGCTTGGCAATGCGCAAAAACTGAAGGAGCAGCTTGAGACCGCGCGCAATGAACTCGCCAATGCGCAAAGGCGCGGCGAATACCAGCGCGCCGGCGAATTGACCTATGGCGTCATTCCCGATCTCGAGAAGAAA
>CAIWVR010000415.1 GCA_903916165.1 uncultured Hyphomicrobiales bacterium
GAGCGTGCTGATCGGCCTGATCGTCTATCTGCCGATCTATTTCGAGGTGGTGCTCGGCTTCAGCGCCGATTATGCGGGCCTGGCCCTCGTGCCGCTCGTCGTGGGGACGACATTTGGCGCCATGATCACCGGGCGACTGATGGCGCGGGCCGGCAGCTACAAGCGCCCGCCCATGATCGGCCTGGCGATTGCCATCGCCGCAACCCTGCTGCTCTGGCAATTCGCGCACAGCCTGCCGTTTCTGGGTGTGGAGGTCCTGCTCGCCGCGCTGTCGACGGGGCTTGGCACCATGCTGCCCGTGACCACCACGGCGCTGCAGAACGCCGTGCCGCGCCACGAAATGGGCACGACCATGGCCTTGCTCAATTTCCTGCGGCAACTCGGCAGCGCCTTCGCGGTCGCGGCCTTCGGCACGATCCTGATCAGCCTGTCGGGAGCGCCGCGCGGAGCGGCGCACGATCTGCTGCTGCGCGCCGCCAACCAGAATGTGGCCGGCCTGTCGCATGGCTTTGATCTGCTGTTCCTGATCGCAGGTGCCTCGCTCGCCCTCTCGCTTTTCTTCCTCGCGCGGATGGAGGAAAAGCCGCTGCGGGAGACGCACGAGGATCCCTGAACCCGCACATATTCAAGACAGCACAATGTGGGATAAATGAACAAAAAGCCCATTTTGGATTTTGAAAGCCTCGATGTCCGCGATCAAAGCGGCCAGCTTCGAAACAATATTCGGTAAGCCGCTCATTTCTTTTTCTTCATTTACATTCCGGTGCGGTGCCGCCTGCGCCGAATCAATCCTGATAGATTGTTGATTGTTTGGGCCAGAAGAGCTTGGCCATAATATGGACTGCCCCCGACCAGCTTCTGCCTGCGACCCTCCCGGGACGGGTTGGGCGCTTGCCCGGGATGGTGGGCCATCTGACCCCGCTGCTGTTGGGGAGAATCAGGCAGCTGCACCGCGCTGACGAGGGTATGGAGGGCCGGCACGGCGCTCGACCCTTGACCCGGGACTCGCGCGATCGAGAGCCGCGTTTGCCATAAGGGCGCGGCGCAGTGTAGCTGTCGTCGCGAGAGATTTGCGGATCAGGAGAAATATCGTGGCCAGAAAGCCGACCGCGCGAACGGAGTTCGTGCTTTTCGACGTCTTTTACGAAGACGGGTCCCGTCGCTCCAACCGCCGCGTGCCCGGCGAGATGCTCGGCGGTCTCGACGGGGACGAGCCAGCGCGCGCGGTCATCGAGGCGCAGGATCGCGAGATTGCGGAAAAATCCGGCCTGCCGCCCCTGCGCATCAAGAGCATGGCAAGGGTCGGCGGCAAGAAATAGACCGCTGCCGCCACCGGCCGGACATCAAAACGGGCGCCCGTGAGCGCCCGTTTTCTTGTGTTATTCCTCGTCTTCTTCCTCGTCGATGTCGATGAGGAAAACCACCGAAGGCTCGTCCTCGTCCGCTTCGTCCTCGTCTTCATCATCGAGGTCGTCGGCGTCCTCGAATTCCTCTTCTTCGTCGGGCGTTGCGGGGCGCAGGTCGAGCGAAGCCTTGCCGTCCCAGATCGGCTTGCCGTCGCTGTGAATGACCGTGAGATCCTCACGGAACTCCTCGCTTTCGATCAATTCGCGGGCTTGCGCCTCGTCGGCATTGGTGACCGCAATGGCGCGGCCGGCGATCTCGACAGTGAACATAGGCTCTCCCCGGATTGGCAAAATAACGACAAGTGAACACACAAGGCCCGCTTGGGATGCAAAATTGCACAGGGCGGGCCGCAATGCCAGCCTAGCTATGGCATGCCTTTGTGACTCATTTGCACACCGCCGGGACCGGCTCCGGGTGCCCCGCAAAAACTGCTTGCGGACCAAACTGATTCGCCGCCAGACTGAAGGTGTCCCTAACAATCGAAAGGAGGTGATCCAGTGTCTCATTGTCCTGCGCCGGAGCTTTGTAGCTGGTTCCTCACCTTCACCGGGGTGGGCGTTTCCTGAGCGCAGCCGCTGCGGTAAAGACAATGGAGGGGCTGCCTTGCGGCAGTCCCTCTTTGTTTTTGCCAACAGACTTCACCGCCCCCGTTTTGGGATGGGTTGATTGCGCTCAAACTGGAATGACCGATGCAGGACTTCGACCCAAGCTCTCTGTTTCCCTATCTGCCGATTGTCGATCGCACCCCGGTGCGCTGGCCCGGTGACGCTCGCGTCGCGGTCTGGGTCGTCCCCAATATCGAGCACTTCCACCTTGAGCTTGGCCCCAGGGCGCCTGACGTGCGCAATTACTCGCGGCGCGACTATGGCAACCGCGTCGGCATCTGGCGGCTGATGGATTGCCTCGCCAAGGAGGGTTTTCGCGGCACGGTGGCGCTCAATGCCGAAGTCGCCCAGCATTATCCGCGCATCATGCAGGCGTGCGGCGACCTGGGCTGGGAGTTCATGGGCCACGGCCTGACCAATTCCACCGTGCTCGCCGGCATGGACCGCGAAACGGAACGCGAGACCATTGCGCAGACGAAAGCGGTGATCGAGGCGCAGGGCGCGCGCATGCGCGGCTGGCTCGGACCGGGCCTGACGGAAACCTGGAACACGCTCGACCTGCTGGTCGAGGCCGGCGTCGATTATGTCGCCGACTGGGTCAATGACGACCTGCCCTACCGGATGAACAACGGGCTTTACGCCATTCCCTATTCGCTCGAACTCAACGACATGCCGCTGTTCAACATGCCGTCGGTCTCGACGCAGGATTTCGAGACGCGCATCCGCGAGACCTTCGACGTGCTCTATGAGGAAGGCACGACATTGCCGCGCGTGATGTGCATCGCATTGCATCCGTTCCTGACCGGCGTGCCGCACCGCATCCGTGCGCTGCAACGCGCGCTGGCCCATATCGCCAGCCATGACAAGGTCTGGCTGGCGACGGGGTCGGAGATCATCGACGCCTGGCGGGCGTCGCCCGACGCGGCCTGAGATCAGGCGAGCGCGGGGTAATCGGTGTAGCCGCGCGCGTCACCGCCATAAAAGGTCTTCTGGTCCGGCTCGTTGAGCGCCGCGTTCGAAGCAAAGCGCGCGACGAGATCGGGATTGGCGATGAACAGCTTGCCGAAGGCGACGAGATCGGCACGGTCGGCGTCGATCGCTTCAGTCGCGCGGGCGCGGGTATAGGCGAAATTGGCGATATAGGCGCCCGAAAACCGGCGTCTCAGGCTCATGAAGTCGAAAGCCGGCGCGTCGGGCGGAGCGCCCTCGTTCACATGCAGGAAGGCGAGCTTCAGGGCGCTCATCTGGTCCGCGACATAATCGAACAGAGGCTGCGGATGGGAATCCCTGATGTCGTTCGAGGTGCCAACCGGCGAGATGCGGAGACCAACGCGACCCGGCTCCCAGCTCTCGAGAACCGCCTTCACGACCTCGATGGCAAAGCGGGCACGGTTCTCGATCGAGCCACCATAGGCGTCCGTGCGGTGGTTGGAGCCATCGCGCAGGAACTGGTCAATCAGATAGCCATTCGCGCCATGGATCTCGACGGCGTCGAAACCCGCGCGTCTGGCGTTGGCGGCGGCCTTCGCATAATCGCGCACAATGCCCGCGATCTCGTCGATCTCCAGTGCCCGCGGGGCGGACACATCGTCGAAGCCATGGGCGAGATAGGTTTTTGTCTTGGCGGCAATCGCGCTCGGCGCGACGGGCGCGGCACCGCCGGGCTGCAGCGAGACATGCGAGATGCGACCGACATGCCAGAGCTGCAGCGCGATGCGCCCGCCCGCCGCATGCACGGCGTCCGTGACCAGACGCCAGCCGGCGACCTGCGCCTCGGTGTAGATGCCGGGCGTCAGGATGTAACCCTGCCCCTGCTGCGAGATCTGGGTGGCCTCGGTCATGATCAGGCCGGCGCTGGCGCGCTGGCAATAATAGTCGGCGTTGAGCGCGCGCGGGGCCAGCGTGTCGGGCGTGGCGCGGTTGCGCGTCAAGGGCGCCATCACGATCCGGTTCGGCAGGTGAAGGCTCCCCATCTGAAAGGGAGACAACAGGACGGAGGCATCAGATGTCATGCGGCGGGTGCTCCGGTGAATGATTGGCGGGCACGTCGGCCCGCC
>CAIWVR010000416.1 GCA_903916165.1 uncultured Hyphomicrobiales bacterium
ATGTTGCGCGCGGCGCTGGGCGCGCCGGTCGTCACGGCCGAGGCTTTCGGCTGGTCGTCGGACGCCATGGAAGCGCAGGCTTTCGCCTATCTGGCCGTGCGCAGTCAGCGCGCGCTGCCGATCACCTTCCCGGGGACGACGGGCGTTGCCAAGGCGATGACCGGCGGGAGAATGGCGGGTTAGTCAACCCTCTCCATCGGGAGAGGGCGGACTCGGGGCGAAGCCCCGAGCCGGGGTGAGGGGCAGCGCGTTTCCGGCAAGCGCGGTAGCCCCTCATCAGTCAGCTTCGCTGACAGCTTCTCCCAAAGGGAGAAGCGGGCGCCCTATGTGGGGCGCACGGATCACCCCAGCTTGGCCCGCGCTGGCGTCGGCAGGCGCGGCGGATTGTCCAGTCGCCGGTCGAGATAGAGGCCGACCTCCTCGATCAATTCGTCGACGCGGTTCTCGAAAAAGTGGTTCGCGCCCGGGATCGTGCAATGCTCGATCTGGATGCCGCGCTGCGTCTTCAGCTTTTCGATCAGCGCCATGACTTCCTTCAGCGGCGCGACGCGATCCTGATCGCCGTGAACGAACAGGCCCGAGGACGGGCAGGGGGCGAGGAACGAATAATCGAAGCGGTTGGCCGGCGGGGCGATCGAAATGAAGCCCTCGATCTCCGGGCGACGCATCAGCAGCTGCATGCCGATCCACGAGCCGAAGGACACGCCGGCGATCCAGCAGGCCCGCGCCTCGGGGTTGATGCCCTGCACCCAGTCGAGCGCGGCAGCGGCGTCCGACAATTCGCCGGTGCCATGGTCGAAATTGCCCTGGCTGCGTCCGACGCCGCGGAAGTTGAAGCGGAGCACCGAAAAGCCGCGCTCGGCGAATGTGTAATAGAGATTGTAGACGATCTGGTTGTTCATCGTGCCGCCGAACTGCGGATGCGGATGAAGGATGACCGCGATGGGCGCGCCACGCTGTTTTGAGGGATGGAAGCGGCCTTCAAGGCGGCCGGCTGGTCCGGTAAAAATGACTTCAGGCATCTCAATCCCCACGGGAAGCGGGCCGCTGCGGCCCGGTCTTCAAAAGCGTGTCAGCGCCCCCCTTCGCTTGACTTGAAAGAGAGGCAGCCCCTAAAAGCTGTTAGAATAATTCTAACAGCACAAACCGCTCTTGCGAGTGGAAAGCCGGCTTCGGGGCGAGGCAGAGGCCTCTGGTCCGGACGGCCTTCTACCACGCCGGGCAGGTGCCATTGCAAGCATTTTGGCACAGGCTGGCCAAAAGCTGTTCCGAGAGCGACATGAGCCCGCAGAGGATCTATCTCGATTACAATGCGACCGCTCCGCTGCTTCCTGCGGCGCGCGACGCGATGATCGCTGCGCTGGGTCTGGCGGGCAATGCCTCGTCCATCCATGCCGAAGGCCGCGCCGCCCGTCAGGCTCTCGAGGCAGCACGGTCCAGTGTCGCCGATTTGCTGGGCGTAGGCATTCGCGACATCACCTTTACCTCGGGCGGCACCGAGGCCGCCAATCTTGTGCTCACCCCCAGTCTGTCGGATGGCGGTGCGCCGCTCGCGCGCCTTTTTGTCTCGGCAGGCGAGCATCCCTGCGTGCTGCAGGGGCATCGTTTTCCGCCAGAAGCGGTCTCCACGGTTCCCCTGCAACCGGACGGCTGCATCGATCTTGCGGCGCTCGAGGCCCTGCTGGGCCAGCCAGGTGGCCGTGTCCTGCTCGCCCTGCAGGCGGCCAATAATGAGACCGGCGTTCTGCACCCGGTCGCGGAGGCTGCCGCTCTGGTTCATGCTGCCGGCGGGTTGCTGGTCTGCGATGCCGTACAGGCGGCGGGGCGTATTGACCTGCGCGGGCTTGGCGCTGACGCCCTGTTCATTTCCGCGCATAAGATTGGTGGCCCCAAGGGTGCTGCAGCGCTCGCATTCGGCAATCCGCGTCTCCATATTACGGGTGCTCTGGTGCGCGGCGGCGGGCAGGAAAAAGGCCTGCGCGGCGGCACGGAGAATGTGGCGGCAATTGCCGGCTTCGGCGCCGCTGCGAAGGCCGCGGTGGCTTTTGCGAGCGAAATGGAGCGACTGGCTGTGCTGCGCGACGCGCTTGAAGGCCAAGTGACAGCACGTTTCCCGGACGCGGTGGTGTTCGGGCAGGGGGCTTCCCGTCTGGCCCAGACCAGCGCCTTTGCGGTTCCGGATGTGCCCGCCGAGAC
>CAIWVR010000417.1 GCA_903916165.1 uncultured Hyphomicrobiales bacterium
ACGTTCATGAAGCTCTTCAGAAGCTGGATCGCCGAGATCGCGACGATGGATGACAGAAGCTTCAGTTTGAGACCGGTGAAATCGATCTTGCCCATCCATTCCGGCCAGTCGCGATGTGCGCTTTCATCGATTTTCGACACGAAATTCTCATAGCCCGAAAAAATCACGATGATGATCAGCGAGCCCGTGAGTGTCAGGTCGATCAGCGACAGAACGCCGAGGATCACGTCGGATTCCGACGCCACCACGGCTGTTGTCATGAAGTGGAAAAGCTCCTGCATGGCCTTGATGAGCAGGCCCGCAAGGCTGACGACGAGCGCGACGTAAAATGGCGCGAGCAGCCAGCGGCTGGCGAACAGAAATTTTTCAAGATAACGCTCAATCATGGACGGGCCTCATGCGGTGCCCCTCCTTGATCGCATGAAGCGCCCACACCGGGCAACAGCTCAGGTTACGGACATGCCGGTGCCCATCTGGCAGGCGATTCCGGTGTCGCCGAGCCCGCAATAGCCGCGTGGATTTTTCGCCAGATATTGCTGGTGATAGGCCTCCGCGAAATAGAATTTTGGCGCCTCGAGGATTTCGGTCGTGATCGCGCCATAGCCCTTGGCCTTCAGCGCCGGCTCATAGAGCGCCTTCGACGCGTCGGCTGCCGCACGCTGTGCTGGCGTCGTGACATAGAGGCCGGAGCGATATTGTGTGCCCGCATCATTGCCCTGGCGCATGCCCTGCGTCGGGTCGTGGCTTTCCCAGAATGTCTTCAGGAGGAGAGCAAACGACGTCACCTTCGGATCGAAGGCCACCAGCACGACCTCATTATGTCCGGTCATGCCGGAGCAGACTTCCTCATAGGTGGGGTTGGGCGTCGCTCCGGCGGCATAGCCGACAGCAGTCACCCAGATCTTCTCACGGCCGAGTTCCCAGAACTTGCGCTCCGCACCCCAGAAGCAGCCCATGCCAAACAGCACCGTCTCGCAACCCTCGGGATAGGGCCCCTGCAGCGGCCGGCCAGTGATGGCATGCGTCTCGGCGGTCGGGATCGGCGCATCGCGGCCGGGCAGGGCCGCGCCGGGGGCCGGAAGTGACGTGCCCTTGAGAAATGCGAACATGACCGATCCTTTCTGAAAAACGCATCAAGCCCCAGAGATAGGGCAGCAGATGTGCTTTTTCGAGGGCGTCAGGGTCGACTTGAATAGCCGATTTTGGGGGCGGAGCGTCGCGTCAGCAAAAGCAGAAAGGCGCCGAGGACAGAAAGGTGGAGGAAGATGGGCCCCTTGAGTGCGGTCACCAGCACGGGATCCCAGAGCAAGGGGGACAGGCGCTCGGCGGCGGGCTGTAATTGGGCCAGCCGCGGTGCAGCGAAGCTTTGCATCAATGTGCCAGCGTCAAGCCAGACCAGCGTATCGGCGGCAATGCTGCGGGTACCGTCGAGAACGAGCGCCACAAAACCGGAGGCGAGGAGCAGCAAGGCGGCCGCGCGTAACAGAAAGCGGATCATCAAAAACTCCTGCAAGGCCGGGTGGCGTGGTGGCACCCGAAACGGCGTTTGAGTCAGACTGGAGTCTGCGGCATTGCCTGCCCTGTGTCCATCTCCTTGCTGACAGCTTCGATGCCGGGCGCGCATGCGGGTCTCGCGCCAGGGCTTCCCCGCTGCGGTGCCGGGCAGGACGAAACGAGAAAAGCCGAATGATTTCCGTTTGCCGGGTTGCGCCGCGACCTGTCCTGACTATAGTGCGCGCTCTTGCGGTAGGGCTGACGCCCCCGCAGGCCCGAATCGCTTCAGCCGGCGCAGAGGGACAAGGCCCTGCGTGCCACCAGGCACGTATGACGGAGGGGTGGCCGAGTGGCTGAAGGCGCACGCCTGGAAAGTGTGTATGCGGGAAACCGTATCGCGGGTTCGAATCCCGCCCCCTCCGCCAGATAAAAAAGCCTCTCAGGTTGAATGATCCTGATTATTTTCAAGGCTTCTTTCGTCATCTGTCTGTTTGCTCAACGAGAGCTAATTGTCGCGCTGTTTTGTGCGCTCTTGGCTGCCTCAGTTGACCCGCAAGCCATGCCTCCCAAAGCCGAGAATGTTTGATGACCTGTGCGGGGCGTGGTGCCTGCACGTCATGCTTCTCCTCTGGACACCGGGCTGCCGGCACCCGAGGGCTTTTGTCAGGA
The DNA here is from genome assembly GCA_903916165.1 of uncultured Hyphomicrobiales bacterium. Lineage (GTDB taxonomy): Bacteria > Pseudomonadota > Alphaproteobacteria > Rhizobiales > Beijerinckiaceae > Terripilifer. The sequence continues at coordinate 2,164 of CAIWVR010000417.1, forward strand.
TGTTTCCAAAGCCTTGGCATCGCCCTCGTGACCAAAAATCATAAGTGCAATTCGCCCACGCCGCAGCCTGACGCGACCATGCAGATCATTTGCGCGCGTCCCTGTGCGGCGATACACTTTTACGAAAGATATAAGGGGGGATGGCATGTCTGGTGGACCACAGGCCTCGGCTGAACTGGCACAAAAGTTCGCATCCGAGAAGGAAACGCCCTATGAGCGCTGGGTGCGCGACGAGGGGCTCGACATCATCAGCGCCCATTATGTTCCCGACCTGAAGACTGTCGAGCTGAAACCCTGGCCGCGTCGCGGCGGGCGCGGCATTTTCATCAATCACGAACAATCGCGCCAGTCGAATGATTGCTATGTCTGCGAAATCCCGCAGGGCGGCAAGCTTGCGCCGCAGCGCCAGCTCTATGAGGAGATGGTGCTGATCCTGGAGGGGCGCGGCTCGACGACGGTGTGGAACGACTCGGGTCAGCGCATCACCTTCGAATGGAAGGCCGGTGCCATGTTCGCCATTCCGCTGAATTGTTGGCACCAGCATTTCAACGGCTCCGGGCAGGCGCCCGCGCGCTATGTTGGCGTGACCTTCTGTCCGCAATTGATCAATCTCTTTGATGATATCGACTTTGTCTTCAACACGCCGCGCGAGTTCAAGGGACGGTTCAACGGCGAGCCGGATTATTTCGCGGGCAAGGGCGAGCAGAACGGTTTCCTGCTGCGCACGAATTTCGTGCCGGACGCCGTCAACCTGCCGCTGATCACCGCGAAGGAACGCGGTGCCGGCGGCGGGCATATCCGTTTCAACATGGCGCGTGGCTCGATGGCGAGCCACATCTCGCAATTCCCGGTCGGCACCTACAAGAAGGCCCATCGCCATGGTCCGGGCGCGCATGTGATCGTGCTGTCGGGTGAGGGTTTCTCGCTGATGTGGCAGGATGGCGAGGAGCCGCGGCGCTATGAGTGGAAGGCAGGCACATTGATCGTTCCGCCCAATAACACCTTCCACCAACATTTCAACGCCGGCGCCAGCCCGGCGCGCTATCTGGCCTTCAAGCATTCGTCGTTCCGCAATGCGCAAGGTGTGCCGCTGTCGTGGATCTCACGACGGCTGGGGGGCAACCAGATCGACTATGCCGACGAGACACCGCAGGTACGCCGCCTGTTCCAGGAGGCCGTCGAGAGCCATGGCGTTACGCCGCGCATGGACAATATCTATGCGCTGGAGCTCGAAACGCTTCCGGACGCGCGCAAGTAGCGCGTCCTATCTCGCCTTGGCACCGCGCCCGCCAATGGTCTCGCGAAAGATCTTCTGCCATTTATCGCCTTCATCAAGCTGGATGGCGGGATCTTCGAAATAGACGTTCAGCTTCGAGAGCTGCGACTCGACTTTCGTGCTGGTGGGGATGAACTCCCTTGTTTGCAGGGCTTTCTGGCCCTCGGGAGAAATAACAAAATCGTAGAACAGCAATGCTGCATGCGGATGCGGCGGATTGCGTGCCACAGCTATGCCGTTGGGCCGCGCGATGATCGGGTCGAGCAGCAGCGCCTCCACCGGTGCTCCAGCCTTGCGCGCCACGTCGATATTTTGCAGGTAGACTGTCAGCCCCATGGGCACGTCGCCCGCCGCGACAAGATTGGTGATCAGCGTATGGCCCTTGCGCAGGGAAAAGCCGTTGGTGGCGGCAATGGCGCCGAACAGGGACTTCGCGCGGTCTTCGCCGATGACGTGTGACACCGATCCGAACCAGTCGTAATCATCGGCCTCGATCCCGAGCATGCCTTTCCACTTGGGATCTTTCAGGCCCTCATAGCTCGTCGGCAAGTCGGATCTGGCGATCAGCTTCGTGTTGTAGACAGCGGCGAAAATGTTGACGCGCGTGGCAACCCATTCGCGGTGCGGACGGCGCGCTTCCGCAATCAGGTCGTCGAGCAGCGGGGAGTCGACTTTCCCGAGCAGGTCCTCGCGGTGCATGATCTCGAGCACCGGGCCGTCACTTTCAAAAACGTCGACTTCTTCGCGCCCGGCCTTTCGCTCGACCATGGCGCGACGCAGAATGTCTTCGCTGCCGCCGCGCCAGAAGCGCAGCTTGACGCCATACTTGTCCTCGAAAACCTTTTGCAGGGCCGCGATGCTGGGCACTTGCATGGATGAATAAAGTAACAGCCCGCCTTCCGCCTTCGCGCCCGCCAGCAAGGTCGTTTCGCGCTCGGGGCCGCGCAGGCGCGACAGCTGTTCGCTTTTGGTCTGCGCCTGTGCGCCGCAGATGGAGAAGACGACGACGAGTGCCGCCGTGATGTGTGCGAAACGTGACATGGCGTTCTCCCTCAGCCCCGGCTGGCCTCGAACAGTTTTTCAAGCTGCTTCAGGATCTCTGGCGGTGCATTGGCGACGAGATCGATCTGCTCGACGATGTCGTCCGCCGTGCCGGGATGAACCTCGAGCCGCATCCGCGTGGCGTCCTCCAGCAGCACGGGATCGCGGTGCGCGGCGGCGAAGGCCGCGCGCAGGGCGGCCACGCGGTCTGCCGCGACGGCTGGAGGCGCCGTGAAGCAGCGTGACAGATGCCAGGGCACTTCTGCCAGTTCCAGAACCTGCCGCGCATGCGCGTCGACCGTCAGTTCGCGCGCGGTCGGCACATCGGGAAAGGCGGGATGGCGCGTGCTGCGGCCAAATTGCAGGACGACCTTCATCTGCCCGTCCGGCAAGAGCCAGTCGGGCTTGGCGGCAAGGATCGAGGAATAATCGACCATGCGCCCGTCGACCTCCGCGCGATCGATTGCGAGATTGACCGAGCCGCCGTCGGGAAAGCCGGAGATGATTTTCAGGTTCAGTTTCAGCACGTCGCGCAGGAGATTGGGGACGTCGAAGCCGGGCGAGCCTTCGCCGGTCGAGCCGATGATGAGGGGCGGGCCTTTCGGATTCCGCGCGGCATCGATTGTTGCGTGAGCCGCAGCCTTGCGCGCAAACATCAAATAGGCATCATTCTCGAAGCTCGACGAAGACCCGATCCAGTTGAATTTTCGGGGATCGAATTGCACGGCGGCATTGTGGCCGGTCAGTCCCATCAGGGGCACGTTGCGTGCGAAAATGCCAAAGGCCGTCCCGTCGCGCGGCGCGGTATTGTAAATGTAATTGGCGGCGCGCAGGCTTCCTGCACCCGGCATGTTCTGCACAATGGCCGCCGGTGCGCCGGGCATGTGCCGCGAGATATGGCGCGCGAGCAGGCGCGCATAGAGGTCATAGCCGCCGCCAGGGCCATAGCCGACAATGATCGACACTTGCTTGCCGCGGTAGAAATCAGCCACGGCATCGGCGTTGGCGGGCAGGATCGGGATGAAAAAGGCGGCGGCGGCGAGCAGGCACTTCCACATGGCGTCTCTCCTTGAAATCAATCGTTGCCAATCGAATCCCGCAAGACTTTCTTGATGGCAGGATCGACCTTGTCGATGCGCGCAAACAGCGCCAGCAGGTCTTCGCCCGGCACGAGATCGGGCTCCTCGCTTGTCACCTTCTTGTAATCTTCGATGAAGGCCTGATCCTTCATCAGGTCGCGGAATGCCGCGCGCAAAATCTCCACCGACGCCTGTGGCGCCGCCTTGGGCAGCATCAGCCCGCGCTGCATCTGCGTGCCAATGTCGCTCATCAGGAGGAGCGCGTCCCATTTGGGACCCGAGGGCGGCTTGCCGAATGTGCGCGCATAGACCTTGTCCATCGAGTCCAGGCCGAATTTTTCGAGCGCCGGATTGCCTCTTGGCTGGCCGTCGGCGCCAATGACCGGATATTGGAACAGCGGCATGCTGACGCCAGTCTGCATCAGTTGCGGCAGAACCTGTGTCATGTAGCCGGGCAGCGATGTGCCGCTCAGGTTGATCTCGTTCTGCAGCATCGCCTTGTTGATCTGCGCCGTGCCGGGAAAGCCGGTGACGACCGTGTAGGGCAGGCCGAAGATCTCCATCGCCAGGCGCAGGCGCGTGTCATGCGACGAGGCACGGCTGTAGCCCGCCAAATAGATCGATTTAGCCTTGATGAAATCCTCGGGCTTTTGCAGGTCGCCGGGCACGAGATCCTTGCGGGCATAGACCATGTTCCAGCCGCGTGCCCCGCCGATGATGGCGAAATCATTCATGCGGACTTTGAGTGCGGGATCGTCGATCAGCGGTGCGATGGCGCTGGTCGTGAAATAGCCGAGCGTGAATCCATCGGGCTTCACGTTGATGCCGAGGCCCAGCATGTTCATCGCCGTGAAGCCGCCGGCACCGGGCGCATTCTGGATGATAATGTCCGGCTTGCCGGGAATGTGCTTGGCCAGATGACGCTGGTAGACGCGCGCCTCGGTGTCGGCATTGCCGCCGACACCATAGTTGATCAGGAGCGTGAGCACCTTTCCCTGGTAGACAGGGGCCTGCGCGCTGCCCGGCATTGTGCAGGCCAGCATGAGACAGGTCGCGAGGAGGCTTGCTGTTTTCATGTCATTCTCCCGTGCCGAAGTCGCGTGCGTCTATTCCACAAAGGCTTCCAGCAGATCGACCGGATCGCCGAACTTGCCTGCGGCTTCCACGACCTGCGGATCGCGCAGGGCCATCAGGAAACCATTGTCGATCAGCGTCGTCGCGCCAAGCTTCACCGTCATGTCGAAGGCGACGCAATCCTGATGCGTGTGCGGCTCTTCCCAGCGTGGCACCATGCGGTTCATGAAGTCGCTGCGCTTGTCGCTGTCGGTGCCAAAATGCAGGCAACCAGGCGCGTTGGAGCCCGCCGGATAGGCCTTGAAGCGCGGATATTTCGGATTGAAGCCGCAGCCGAGCTCGTGCAGATGCGCGTTCACGCCCACCAGCATGTCGCGCAGGATTTCCGCCTCGATCGACTTGCCGTGTACTTTCACGACGAGATCGTCCTTATATTCGATGCCGATCTTCTCGCTGAAGGGCTTCTTGAACCCCACCGCCCATTGCGGGAAGACGACGCCCTGCATGTCGGCATGTGCGCCGGGCTCGCGCTTGAAACAGGTGCGGTCGTAGATGTTGGGGCCGTGGGTCGGCAAGTAATGAACGTAGCAGCCCGGTTCGTCGGCAATGTCCTTGCCGCGCCAGCGATTGCCCTGATGCAGGTTCTTCACCATGTCGGGTGTGAATTTGATGTGCAGGTCCGTGCCACGCGGATCGGAAAAGGCCATGGTGAAGTCTTCGGTCTTGGGATACATGCGCGCGGTGGCGCGGATGATCTCGCCGACGAGTTCGACCGGAAAACGCGCCTGCGGCGTATGCAGCAGATCGAGATTGCGAAAATACGTGATCTTGACCCAGCGCTGGCCCTTGTCCTTGCGCAGTTTGTTGAACAGCGGCGCATTGACGGAACAGAACCAGGAGGAGACGACAAGGTCCGCCTTCTCCACCATGGCGCGGCATTCGTCCGGGCAATCCATGATCTGCGTCGTGTCGGCCATATATTCGCGCGGGAACACGCCGCGCGCATGGGCAACGCCGGTGATGGCGTCCACCACGCGTCGATCGAGCAGAGGATCGGTGAGAAACAGCATCTGCTCGCCGGGTTTCACGGCAAACACCTTGATCATGTTCTCGATCGCCTGGAAGTAATGGCGCGTCTCGGTGGAGGGCGACACCCAGTCCGAGGGCAGGGCTGTTGCATAGCGCGATGCGACAATGTCGTCGTAGCTCGGGGGGATGAAGGCCATGGTCTTGTCCTTTCTTTTGGCTTCAGGATCTATTCAGCAATGGAATCGAGCAGGATCTTCTTGATGGCGGGCGGTGCCTTCCCCATCAGTTCGAGAACGCGCGCCACCTCGGCCGCCGATGTTATGTCGGGCTTCTCCTGGTTGACGCGCTCGTAATCCTCAAGATAGCCGGCGTCGGCTCTGAGCGCCTCGAAGCCCGTGCGCAGCGCCGCGACCGCCTCGGGTGGCGAGCCCGTTGGCAGAAAAAACCCGCGTTGCAGTTTCGTGGCGATATTGTTGACTTGCAGCAATGCCTCGTAACGCTCGCCCGACGGCGGCTTGCCGAAGGCTTTCTGATAGACGGTGCTGTAGGTTTCGAGCCCCTGCGCATCGAGCGCCGGATTGCCGGTCGCCTTTCCGTCGTCGCCGATAACGTCATAATACCAGAGCGGCATGCCAATGCCGGGTGTGACGATGTTCGGGATCACCTGCGTGCGATAGGCGGGGAGCGAACTCGCCGTCATGTTGATCTCGTTCTGGATGAGCGCCTTGTTGATGTCGCCCGCCGTCGGAAATCCAGTCACCGGCGTGTAGGGCACGTTCATCACATCGAGTGCAAGGCGCATGCGCGTGTCATGCGAGGCGGCGCGGCTGTAGCCGCCGGTGTACATGTGCTTCGCCCTGGCAATATCGGCGGGCGTCTTCAGCCCCGGCGGCGAGTCGAGGCGCGCATAGGCGATGGTCCAGCCGCGCAAGCCGCCAATCGCGACATAGGCCTTGTCCATCCTGAATTTCAGGGTTGGCGAGTCCACCAGCGGCTCGACCGGGCTGACGGTGAAGAAGCCACCGGTGAAGCCATCTGGTTTCGAGTTGATGTTGAGGCCCAGCATGTTCATGCCGAGCGCGCCACCGGCACCCGGTGCATTCTGGATGATGATGGTGGGGCGGCCCGGGACATGGCGCACGATGTGTCGGGCCATGATGCGCGCATCCGTGTCGACATTGCCGCCCGCGCCATAATTGACGATGAGGCTCAGCGTCTTGCCCTCATAGAACGGCACCTGCGCCAGGGCAGCGCTGCTCACAAGAAGAGATCCGCACAGGACGGTCAGATATTTGCGCATCGCCGGTTTCTCCCCTTTTCCAGTCTATGCATCGGGCGCGGCCCCGCCGGTCAGCAGCCAGCCGAACTTTTCCTGCGCGCGCCGCAGCAGTTCCTGTGAGGGCGCGTTGCTCGGCGGGAACTTGTCCTTCCAGTGATAAGGCTTGCAGGCATTGATGAGCGCGACGGAATGGGTCATGTCGCCGACCGCCCTGCGTTCCGGCGGCAGGGCGGGATCGGCGCCGGAATCCCATGAACCCTTGATGAACTGGATGGACTCAATCGGGTCCGTGCGGGTCAGCATGGCCCAGAGCACATGGTCGAGTTGCGTGACGTCGACATCGTCATCGACCACCACGACATATTTGGAGGCATAGGCGGAGGCGCCGCATTGCGCAGCAATATGGGCGGCCTGCACGGCGTGGCCGGGATAGCGCTGGCGGATGGCCACTGCATGAAACATGCGCGCGCCGCCGACCTCATGGCACCAGACCTGTTTCACATCCGGCACGCCGGCATTGGTCATGTTCTGCTTGATCATGGCCGAGCGCATGACAGCGCGGTAGCGCGCCATTTCGTCCGGTCCCGCGCCCATCGGCGGGACGCCGACGAGGATCGGATCATTGCGGTGGTAGATGGCCTTGATGTCGATCACCGGCATCGGCCGCGCGCCACCGGCATAATGGCCCGACCATTCACCAAATGGCCCTTCGGTCATCGTGCGGTCCTGCGTGACATAGCCTTCGAGCACGATTTCGGCATGGGCGGGAATCGGCAGTCCGGTGACCTTGCCGCGCACCATGGGTACGGGCTTGCCGCGCACGCCGCCGACAAGATCGAATTCAAACGTGCCGTAGGGCGCCTCGATGCCGCCGTAGAAAAAGGCCATCGGGTCGCCGCCGAGCACCATGACGATGGGCAGCGGCTCGCCCTTCTTCCAGTATTTCTCGCGGTGCAGAAAGCCGTGGTGCCCGCGCGCCATCACGATGCCAACGGTGTTGCGGTCATGCACCATCGCGCGATAGGCGCCGGCGTTGTACCAATGTTCGTCGGGGTCTTGCGTGATGCTGTAGGTGCCGGTGCCGATGTAGCGGCCGCCGTCCTTCTCATGCCAGATCGGCGAGGGAAATTGCGTCACGTCGATGTCGTCGCCGGTCAGGATGTTCTCGAAGATCGGGCCGTCGTCGACAATCTCATGCGGGATGCTTTTCGGCTCTTCAAGGAAGGCTTTGCGATAGCCGTCGCTGAGCTCCCATTTGCTGAAGTGATCGGGAAAACCCAGCGTCATGTTGCGGCGCTTGCCGGCGAACATGTTGAGCAGCAGACGGAAGCCCTTGGGGCAGCCCGGCACCTCGTCAAACAGCACGCAGGGCCCGTCCTCGGCGCGCAGCACCGCTTCGGCGGCGAGCCCGATATCCTCCTGCCAGCTGGCGCCCTTCACATGGCGCAATTCGCCCAGACGGTCCGTGGCGGCGAGCCATTCGCGCAGGTCGTCATAGGCGATGTGGGGGGCGGCGTTGGACTCACTCATCGCATGTTCCTTGGATCGACGGCTGGCCGGTTCGGGCTGAAGACGTGTCGAGGGGTGCTGCCATCATTGGGCAGACCTCGCAGGCGCGCCGCCGATCAGGCGATGCAGCCTCTCGGGCGTGACGGGAAGCTGGTTGATCTCGATCCCCAATGGCGCCAGCGCATCCTCGATGGCCGAGACGATGGCGGCCGGCGCGCCGATCGTGCCGCTTTCCGCCGCGCCCTTGACGCCGAGCGGATTGAGCGGCGTCGGCGAGATCATGTGATGGATCTCGATGTGCGGCACGGTGTCGGCGGTCGGCAGCAGATAATCGGCGAAGCTGACGGTCAGCGGCTGGCCCTGCGCATCGTGGCGCATCCATTCGAACAGCGTGGCGCTGATGCCATGCACGACGCCGCCAAGAACCTGTCCGTCGACGATCTTCGGATTGATCATATTGCCGCAATCATGGACGATCACGTAGCGCGTCACCTTCACATGGCCGGTGTGGAGATCGACCTCGACTTCGGCGATATGCGTGCCATTGGTGTAGGTGATGGCGGGCGGTTCGAAATCGACCGAGGCCGCAAGCCCCGGCTTCAGGCCGCCGGGCAGCGCAAAGCCCGCATTGCCGCTGAGCGCGCGCGCAATGTCGCCAAAACTCCGGCGCAGGGAGGCGACGCCCTTCACCTGCACGAAGCCGTCCTTCAGCTCAAGATCCTCGACGGCGACCTCGAGCAGGATGGACGCGGTCTGACGGATTTTTTCGGCCACCTCCTGCGCGGCGGCATGCACGGCATTGCCGGCTGTGACCGTCTGGCGGCTGGCATAGGCGCCCAGCCCCGTGGTGATGGCGCCGGTGTCGCCGCAGGTGACATCGATCTGATCGTCGCGCACGCCCAGCACGTCGGCGGCGATGCGCGCGAGCATGCTGCGCGTGCCCTGGCCCTGCGAGGCGGCACCACTGGCGACGAGGATCTTGCCGGACGGGCCGATGCGCAGCGTCGAACTCTCGAAGGGCCCACGTCCCGTGCCCTCGACATAATTGGCCAGGCCGATGCCAATCCATTTTCCCTCGGCGCGCGCGGCCGACTGGCGCGCCGGAAAGCCCGACCAGTCGGCGGCTTTGAGCGCGCGGCGCTGGCATTCGGGATAGTCGCCGGTGTCATAGGTCATCGGCAGGCCATCGCGCGTGACGACCTGCGTGCGATAGGGCAAGTGCTCGGGCGCAATGAGATTGCGGCGACGGATCTCGTCGCGGCCGATGTGCAGGCGCGCCGCCATGCGGTCCAGCAGGCGCTCCATCACGAACGTGCCCTGCGGGCGCCCGGCGCCGCGCGTCGAGGTGGCTGGCGTCTTGTTGGTCAGGCACAGCGAGACGTCGAGCTTGTAGCTCGGCAAGACATAGGGGCCGATGAGATTCGTCGTGGAGTTTTGCGGCAGCTGGATGCCCGAGGGCGTGCAGGCGCCGTGATCATGCAGCAGCGCGCCGCGAATCCCGAGCAGCTTTCCCGCGGCGTCGAAGGCGGCCTCGACGTCCCAGACCTGGTCTCGCTCCTGATTGGTCGCCACGAAATGCTCGTAGCGGTCCTCGACCCATTTCAGCGGCCTGTCGAGCAGGCGTGCCGCCGCGCAGACGGCGACTTCTTCCGCATAGACGGGACCTTTCGGGCCAAAGCCGCCACCGACATCGGGCGCGATCACGCGCACCTGATTTTCGGTGAGGCCCAGCGTGGCGACGAGCACGCGCTTCACGCGATGCGGCATTTGCGTGCTGTCCCACACCGTCAGCACATCGTCCAGCGCATCGGGGCGCGCGACGAGGCCGCGACCCTCCATGGAATGGGCACCGCCCTTGTGCAGGTCGAAACAGGCGCCGATGCGATGCGCGGCCGCGCCAAAGGCGGCATCGGTGTCGCCGTAGCCAATGGTCCAGCGGGCGAGGCAATTGTCGGGATGTTCCAGCCGCGCTTGCGGACTGCCGGGTGCCAGACCCGCGCGCACATCGGTCACCGCCGGCAGCAAATCGTAATCGATGTTGACGAGCGCACCCGCATCTTCGGCGATGGCACGCGTGTCGGCGATGACCATGACGATGGGTTCACCGACGTAGCAAGTCTCCTCCTGCACCAGAATGCACGGGTCGAGATGCACGCGGATGGCGGCGGCTGGCGTGGCCGCCGGCAACCGGTCGCAGGTCAGCACGGCGCGCAGGTCCGTGAAGGTGAAGGCGGCATGGACGCCCGGCAGCGCGCGCGCGGCCTGCGTGTCGATCCCGCGCACATGCGCATGGGCATGTGCGCTGCGCACGAAGGCGACCTCCAGCAAGCCTGGCATGACAATGTCATCGACGAACCGCCCCTGTCCGCGCAGGAGGCGATCATCTTCCAGCCGTGTCGGAGCGGGTTTGCCAGCCTGCATCAATGCGCGCCCGTCTTGCGTGGCGCGGGCTCGCCAAGTGCCGGAAACCAGGCCTCGAGCCAGTCTTCCAGCACGCGCCGCACGCGCAGATTATGTTCGGCGAACATGAAATGATCGGTCTCTGCAAACAGGAACAGATCCGTCGGCGATTTGGACTTCCCGAACAGCCCCAGCGCCTGTTCCACCGGCGTCACCGAGTCGGAGGTGGAATGCATGAGCAGCACCGGCCTTGGCGCAATATTGCCGATCACGTCTTCCGGGTTGAAGTCGAAAATGCTTTGCGCCGTATCGGCGGTGAAGGAATGGATCGAGCCCTCGAGCACATGGGTGCGCAGCCCGCCCGGAATCGGGACGATGGCGTAGCGGTCGACCATCAGCGATTCGCCGGTTTCTTCGCGATGGCGCCGGCCGTCGTCCAGCATCTGCTGGAAGGCCGCCCATTCGGCGTCGCTCTTGTGCTGGCCACGAAACTTGCGCGCCCCGTGGCCAAAGCCAGAGGCCGAGACCACGGCGGCGACGCGCGGATCGATGCCGGCCGTGTAGATGGCGACAGCCGCGCCGAAACTCGAGCCCAGCATGCCGATCTTGCCCGCATGGACATGTGGCTGCTGCGCCAGCCAGTCCAGCGCATGGCGGGCGTCGGCCACCTGTTCCTGCATGATGAGATGACCGCGCGGCCCGCCGCTCCTGCCGCATCCGCGCTGGTCGTAGCGCAGGGTGACATAGCCGAGCTTTTCGAGGATCGCGCAGGGCTGCAGCACGTTTCCAGCCGAACTGGTGCTCCCGAAACCATGCATGACGATAAACGCCGGTCGCGTCTCGCCAGGCTTCAAGCCGTCGGGCACGCGAAGCGCGCCGGCAAGTTCAATCCCGTTCGATTCGAAAGCGACAGCTGTCTCGCTCATCTGGCCTTGCCCCCCCTTTGGCGGGACTTGAGGCCCGCTCCATGATGCAAAAACAGCATAATTCGACCCCCTTGGCGTTCAGTTATGCAAAACCCTCCTGAGCCATGCGTGGCCTGAAAATGTCGCCTGCCTCCCATGATGGCGCCGCGCCCTGTTCGAGCAGAACGTCGCGAATGAAACGGATCTCCGGGCTCATGTTTTCCTGCGGCAGGAACAGGCCGACGGTGCGGTGCTGGAAGGTCCAGTCGCCCGACAGGACGCGCATCACGCCGGACGCCAGATCGCGCTGCACGCTGCGCAGCGGCAGGATCGCGAGATAATCGGATTCGAGCACCAGCGCGCGTGTCGCGCCGGGCGAGGAGGTCTCGACGGCAGGGCCGGGAAAGGTCGCCCCGGCGCGGCGGAAATCATCGTCGAGGCGGCGGTACAGATCCGTGTCGGAGCGCGGCAGCACCCAGCGGCATTCTGCCAGGCGCCGCAGGTCGTGGCTCGCCTTGCGGGTCAGTGGATGCGACGAGCGCACGACGACGCGCAGGTCGAGATCGAAACAGGGTTTTTGAAAAAGCCCTGCCTCCTGAGGCTGGTAGGGGAAAGTCGAGAGCACGACGTCGAGTTCCTGCAGGCGCAATTTCGCCAGCAGGTCGGGCCGCGAGCCCTCGATCAGCCGCAAGGTGGTTTTCGGAAACCGCTCCTGCAGCGCATGGAGTGCGGGGGCGAGGAACAGGCTCTCCACCAGCGGCGTTGCGCCGACGCGCAGCGGTTTCGGGCGGGCGGCCGCAAAGGCGTCGAGCTCGTGTTTGAGGCCCTTGATCTGCTTGTGGATGGCGACCGCGTGAACCAGCGCAATCTCGCCCGGTGCGGTCAGGCGCACACCACGTGCGGACCGCTCGAACAAGGTGACGCCGATCTCGGCCTCAAGCGCCGCGAGCGAGCGGGTAAGCGACGATTGCGATATATTAAGCGCATCCGCGGCCTTGTTGATGCTGCGGTGCTCGGCGATGGCGATGAGCTGGAACAGCCCGGGCAGCCGCCTGCCGAGCCTCTGAACATTGCCCATGTCATTCCTCCCTCCGCCGGTCTCTGCCGACTTGGTTGGGAGGATTATGCACTCTCTGCATAGTCTTGCAACGGTCGCTATTTCGGGGCTGGAGCTTCGCCGGGGTCCATCACGGCCTTGGCCTGCTCGATCAGGGCGGGCGGCGTATTGAGGACATCATTGACCTCTGCTTCCAGCGCCGCGCCGGTGCGGTAGGGCAGGTCGAGACCCATTTTCACGGCGTCGGCCGCATAGTCCTTGTCATTCATCGTTGCCACGAAGGCCGCCCGCAGCGCTTCCAGCCGGTCGGCGGGAACCTCTGGCGGCGCGAGATAGGGGCGGCCTGCATTGGTCGGCGACGAGATGAAACGCAGCACCTGCCTTTGCTGGTCTGTCTCGCCGAGTTCCTCCATCAGCGGGACGTCTTCAAGTCCCGCCTCGCGTCTCGGCCCGACCTGCGTCAGGATTTGAATCGTCTTTTTCGTCAGCCAGTCCGGGCGTTCCTGCACAAGCGCGCGATAGCTGCGCCCGCCCATGCCTTCCGATTCGCCGCGCTCGATCGCCATGTCGATTTCAGGATAGCCCTGATAACCAGAGATGAGCTTGAACTTGGTACCGAGGATCTGGTTCAGGGCATTGGCGTAGATAAAGGTGCCCGAGCCTACGCCGGTCGCGCCAATCATGACCTCGCGCTTCTTCATGTCGGCGATCGACGTCACGCCGGAACGTGCCGTGACATAAAGGGTGAGATTGCTCTGCCCGATGGCGCCGATCCAGCCGAATTTGCGCGCATCATACATGGCGCCAGCCCCGCCGACCGCCTGATGCACGGCAATGCTGTTGACCACGGTGGCGAAGGTCGTGCCGTCGCGCGGTGCCTGGCTGTAGAGGTAATTTGTCGCGCGCATATGGCCGCCGCCAGGCATGTTGCGCACCACCAGCGTCGGCGTGCCGGGAATGTGCCGGGGCATGTATTGAATCAGCACGCGCGCGGCGACGTCATAGGGGCCGCCGGCGGCTGTCGAGGCGATGACGCTCACCGTCTTGCCCTTGAAGAATTCAGCTGGCGTTTCCGCACAGGCCGGGCCAAGGGCAAGGCCCAGCATGGCCGTTGCGCCTGTAAGCCGAATGGTCCTGCCCATGGTCATGCCTCGCTTGGGAGATCCCGACCCCTTATGCCTAGCATGGGCCATGCAAAGGTCGACAATGCAGTCTGCGGCGCAGTCATGCAGGTTCTGCATCGGTTGAAACTTTGCCGGATTTGGCGTCTTTCGTCGACGAGTTGTTGCAAAGGGGAGGGCGCGGCCATGCCGCTTTATGTCGACGAGGCCCGGGCGCGTGCGTCGCTGTCCATGAACGACGTGATCGAAGCCCTGCGTGGGGCCTTTCTGTCACAGGCTGAGGGCGTGGTGAAAAACGCGCCGCGCACCCGCACCAATCTGCTTGGCAAATCGCTCAACATCACGGCCGCCAGCGATGCGAATGCTGGCCGTTATGCGGTCAAGATCTACGGCGGCGGCAATTACCACATCCACCTCTATGACGTGGAGCGCGGATTGATTGCCATTTTCGAGGCCGACTGGCTGGGCCAGTTGCGCACGGGGGCCGCCAACGGCCTCGCCGCCAGCCTGATGGCGCGCAAGGCGTCGCGGCATATCGGCCTGATCGGCGCCGGGCGGCAGGCGGTGGCGCAACTGCTGGCGCTGGACGCGGTCGGCCTGATGGACGAGGTGAGCGTCTTTGCGCGGCGGCGCGAGCAGGGCGAGGCCTTTTGCGCGCAGATGTCGAAGCTCACCCGCGCGCGCCTGTCGCTGGCCGGCAGCGCCGGGGAAGCCGTCGCCCATGCCGACATTATTGTCACGGCGACAAGCTCGGCCAAGCCCGTTTTCGACGCCAGCGCACTGAAGCCTGGCACGCATATCAATGCCATGGGTGCCAATTCCGCCGCGCGTATGGAGATCGATCCGGCGCTTGTCGACCGCTGCATGCATCTGGTCACCGATGATGTCGACCAGGCGCATAAGGAAGCCGCCGAGTTCATCGCGCTCGGCGCGGGTTTCGACTGGGCGCGGGTGCATCCGCTCTCGGAGATCGTCAAGGCTGGCGGCGTGACGCGTGGCGAGGCCGATGTCACGCTCTACAAGTCGCTGGGCGCGGGCCTCGAGGATCTGGCCATTGCCTCGCTGTGCTTCGATCGCCTGAGCAAGGGGATCGCTGACGTGGCGATGGACCGGTCGAGCGCCTCGAAATCGTGGTAGCTGACCGTCTCGTTGAGTTCGGCGCGCGTCTGTACATTGCAGGGTCGCGCCTCCGTGGAACCGTCGCACCGCCGTGGTGCAGGACATCGTTGACGCGCTGCGCGCCTGAGCTGATTTTGAGGAGACCATCATGCGTATTTGCCGTTTTGGAGATGACCGCCTCGGTGTCGTGATCGGTCACAGGATCCACGACGTCACGCATGTGCAGACAGATGTTCGCGCCCGCGCATCCTATGCCGCCAAGGGGGATGCCGTGATTGCGGCTTTGCCGGAGATCAGGGACCGCCTCATGGCGGCGGCGCATCAGGTGCCGGGCGTCGACGTGGCGTCGGTGGCATTGCTGTCGCCGATTGCGCGCGTGCCCAAGGCAGTGGCTGCGCCGACCAATTACCAGGACCACATCATCGAGATGGAAGCCGCGCGCCAGGCGGGCGGCTCCAAACATACCGCCAAAATCGGCACGGACGGCCTGTTCCTGAAAGCGGCGACATCCATCGTCGGCCCGTCGGAAGGCATTCCGCTGCGCTTTCCCGAGCGGCGCACCGATCATGAACTCGAACTTGTCGTCGTTATCGGCAAACAGGCCACCAACCTGACGATGGACAACGCGCTCGATTGCGTGGCGGGCTACACGCTGGGTCTCGACATGACGATCCGCGGTCCCGAGGATCGCAGCTTCCGCAAGTCGCCCGACGGCTATGCGGTGCTTGGCCCCTGGATGGTGACAGCTGACGAAGTGCCCGACCCCACCGACGTGCCGCTCGAACTCAAGGTCAACGGCGAGACGCGGCAGAAAACCAACACGGCCTATCTCATCTACAATGTGCGCCGCCTGATCGAATTTGCGACATCGTTCTACACGCTCTATCCGGGCGACGTGATCTACACCGGCACCTGTTCGGGCGTCGGCCCGGTCAAGCCCGGTGACGTGATCACGCTGGAATGCCCGCTGATCGGCCGCATGGACGTGGCCGTGCGTGCCCATCAGGCCTGACGGGGCGAAACGCCGCCGGACATTTCCGATGGCAAGACGAACGGCCTTTGCCTCGCCTGTGATCTGGTCGGCCTGCGCGTCCATCCGGGGCCTCCGGCTCGTGATTTGGTGTTTTGCAACCACAGCCTCTCAGCCCTGCCTCGGATGAATAACCTTCATAGCGTCAATATCCAGGCGCAGGCCAAAGTCTCAAACTGAAAATGGCCGGGCAGCGCAAGCTGTCCGGCCATTTTCATGAGGTCTTGAACGACGCCTGCCGTTGAAATCAGACCAGGGTCTTCTTGAAGAAGGCGATCGTGCGATCCCACGACAATTCGCCAGCCGCCTTGTCGTAGCGTGGCGTCGTGTCATTGTGGAAGCCGTGGTTGGCACCGGGGTAGATGAAGGCCTCGTAGGATTTGCCACCCGCCTTCAGCGCGGTCTCATAGGCCGGAAATCCCTCGACCAGCCGCGTATCGAGCGCGGCGTGGTGGATGAGGAGCGGTGCCTTGATGCGTGCGACATCGTCGGCCTTGGGTGCGGCACCGTAGTACGGCACGGCGGCCGCGAGATCGGGCAGCATCACCGCCATCTGGTTGACGACCGAGCCGCCGAAGCAGAAGCCCACCACGCCGATCTTGCCGTTCACATCCGGGTCTTTCTTCAGCCATTCGAAGGCGGCGACGAAATCCATCGTCAGCTTGCCGGACTCGAGCTTGGCCTGCATGTCGCGGCCCTTCTCGTCGTCGCCGGGATAGCCGCCGAGCGAGGAGAGGCCATCGGGTGCCAGCGCGATGAAGCCGGCCGCCGCGAGGCGCCGCGCAACATCCTCGATATAGGGATTGAGGCCGCGGTTCTCGTGCACGACGATGATGCCGCCCCGCTTGCCGCCGCTAGCGGGCTTGGCCAGCAGGGCCCTGGTCGGGCCATTGCCCTTGGGCGAGTCGAAAGTGACCACGCTCGTCTTGATGCGTGGATCGCCGGGCGCGACCTGTTGCGCCAGCGCATAATTGGGCATCAACATCTCCACCAGAGCCGTGGCGCTCACGCCGGCACCGGCGAATGCGCCCGCCCCGACGATGAACTGGCGTCGGTCGATCCGCCCGTGGCAGAAGTCATCATAGAGGTCGAGCAGGCCCTGGTCGAAATCTCTGGCTGTCTTGCGCTTGGCGTCTTGCATCCCCGGCACCTCCAAATGACGGACACTGGACCCATATCTGGACGGCTCCGCAAGCTCTTTGCAAATGAATTTTTTATCATGGGGGCTGGCCCTCGCTGGAGGCGTGCAGGCCTTTCCGCCATATTGCAGCTTCAGCGCAAGAGCCCCATGATGCAATGATTGCGGTCTTGGCCGCCAAGAAGACGACGAGAAGGGGACAGGAAATGAAGTTTCGATTGGCCGCCATCGGCACCGCCGCAGGGCTGCTCCTCGCGCAAGTCGCCGCCGCGCAGACCTATCCTGACCGGGCGATCACCATGATCGTGCCCTTCGCCGCCGGTGGCGCGTCAGATGTGATCGCGCGCATCATCAGCGACCAGATGAGCCGGGTGCTGGGCAAGACGATCGTGAATGAAAACATCGCCGGGGCCGGCGGCGTGATCGCCTTGCAGCGCGTGGCCAATGCGAAGCCTGACGGCTACACGATCCTGATCGGCAACACGGGGACCAATGCTGCCTCCTACGTGCTGACGCCCGATGCGAAATATACACCCGCTTCCTTCACGCCCGTGGGTCTGATCGCCAAGACCGCGCCGATTCTCGCCGTGAAGAATGATTTTCCGGCCAGGACGCTGATGGAATTTGTCGCCTATGCCAAGGCCAATCCCGGCAAGGTCAATCTTGCCCATGCCGGCATCGGTTCGTCGAACTATCTCATCTGCAAGAACTTCATCGCAGCAGCGCAGGTGGAGGTGACGCTCATGAGCTATCGCGGCGCTGGCCCCGCACTGAACGATCTCTTGGGCGGCCATGTCGACGGCGTGTGTGACAATGCCACGTCAATTTCATCCAGCGTGCAGGCCGAGCGGGTGCGCGGCCTCACCGTGGCGGCGCGGCAGCGTCTCGAAATCCTGCCCAATCTCCCGACGTCAGCTGAAGCCGGATTGCCGGAGTTTCTGGCCGAGGGCTGGAACGCGATCTTCACACCGGCCAACACGCCTCCGGATGTTGCGATGAAATTGAACGCGGCGCTTCGTCAGTCGCTTCAGGATACATCTATACGTGCGCGCTTCAATGAACTGGGTTCGACCCCCGCCGACGGGTCGGAGATCGATCCCGAACACGTCAGGAAGCTCGTGGATGCCGACATCGCGCGCTACAGGGTGACACTGGCCATCAAGGATTGAGGACAGTATCAGCGAGTGCCCGCCCGGCTTGCTTTCAGCTGTGTTCCGGGCTGGCAGGGGCATGCCTTTGCTCTCCCTTGACGCGAGGACAATCATGGTCAGGCAGATCGATCCCGCGCGTTTGCCGCCGGGCACATATCTGAACACGGGGGCGACCGCCAATCGCGCGTTGCGCGTCAACCGGCTTTGCTATGACCTGAAGGAGCCGGGCAACCGCGCTGCCTTCGAGGCCGATGCGGAGGCGCAGATGGCGCTCTACGATCTGGAGCCGGAAGACCGCCAATTGATCCGCGAGCGTGACTGGCTCGGCCTCGTGAAGCGCGGCGCGAATGTATTTCCGCTGTTGCGTCTCTCGCACTTGTGCGGCGACGGACTGGCTGGCACCGGCGCCCAGATGCGCGGCGAGACGCTCGAGCAATATCTGGCAACGCGACAGGCGAAGGGGAGCTGAGACATGGGCAGGATCATCGGCGGGCTGGGCTCGCCGCACGCCCCCTCGATCGGCGCGCTCATCGACCAGGGCGGCTGGGACCAGCCCGAATGGAAGAAGCTGATGGACGGCTATCGTCCGATGCAGGACTGGCTCGCAGCGCACAAGCCCGATGCCGCCATCCTGATCTACAATGATCATGTCACCAGCTTCTTTTTCGACCGTTACCCGACCTTTGCTTTGTCGGTCGCCAGCGAGCATCCGATTGCCGACGAGGGCTTTGGCCCAAGACCGCTGCCGCCGGTGCGCGGCGAGTCCGATCTCGCCTGGCATCTGGCGCACGCGCTGGTCGAGGATGAATTCGATCTGACGATCTGTCAGGACATGCCGCTCGATCACGGCGCGCTGACGCCCATCTCCGCCCTCTGGCCCGACCACACCAACGGCTGGCCGACCGCCATTGTGCCGATCGCGGTGAATGTGCTGCAATTTCCGGTGCCGACGCCACGCCGCCTCTACAAGCTCGGCCAGGCCTTGCGCCGCGCAGTCGACTCCTGGCCGCAGGACAAGACCGTCGTGGTCCTGGGCACGGGTGGCCTGTCGCACCAATTGCATGGCGAGCGGTTCGGCTTCAAGAATCCGGACTGGGACCATGAATTCCTGTCGCTTCTCGAAACCGATCCGGAAGCGCTCGCCTCGCTGCGCACGCAGGATTACATCGAGCGCGGCGGCGCCGAGGGAGCCGAAATGGTCATGTGGCTTGCGATGCGCGGCGCGCTGTCTGGTGCCGCGCGCAAGCTGCATGTGAACTACCATGGGCCGCTGCACACCGGCTTTGCGCAGATCCTGTTCGAGGAACCGGCGGACGCAACCGCCTGAAAGTTTTTGCCAGATGACGAAAAAGACCCTGATGCTGCTGCCGGGCCTGCTTTGCGACGCAGCGACTTTTGCCCCCCAGATTGCGGCCTTCTCCGACGCCTATGACGTGCGCGTCGCCGATTTCTTCGGCCTCGACAGCATGAATGCCATGGCGAAACGCGTGCTGGAGACGACACCGGGCGATTTCGTCATGGCCGGCTTTTCGATGGGCGGGCGCGTCGCGCTCGAAGTGATGCGCATCGCGCCCGGGCGCGTGCGGGCGCTCGCGATCTTCGACACGGGCGTCCATCCGCGCAGTCCCGGCGAGGAGGTCAAGCGCCAGGCGGTGATCGATCTCGCCAACAC
>CAIWVR010000418.1 GCA_903916165.1 uncultured Hyphomicrobiales bacterium
ATCGAGAGTTTCATCGACGATCTGGCGCGGCGCGCCAAGGCCGATCCGGTCGAATATCGCCTGCGCTATCTGAAGGACCCACGCGCACGCGATGTCCTGATGAAGACGGCGGACATGTTTGGCTGGTCGAAATGGCAGGCAACGCCCGGCAAGGGACGCGGCATTGCCTTCGCGCGTTACAAGAATCTCGCCACCTATACGGCGGTGGCGCTGGAGGCGGAAATCGACAAGGCGACCGGTGCCATCCGCGTGAAGCGCGTGTCATCGGCCAGCGATTGCGGCGACATCATCTCGCATGACGGCGTCATCAACCAGATCGAGGGCGGCGTGATTCAATCGCTGTCGTGGACGCTGAAGGAAGGCGTGCGTTTCGATGAAACGGGCGTGCGCAGCGAGGACTGGACAGCCTATCCGATCCTCACCTTCTCGGAAATCCCGCCCATCGACATCCAGTTGATTGAACGGCCCGGCCTGCCGTTCCTCGGCACGGGTGAAGCCTCGCAGGGGCCAACAGGCGCGGCGCTCGCCAATGCGGTGATGGACGCCACCGGCGTGCGCTTCCGCGAGGTGCCGTTTGTGCCCTCACGCATCAAGGCGGGGTTGGTGTAACGAAAAAGGGAAGGCGAAAGCCTCCCCTTTTTCATCATTGCGAGGATCGAAGCGACGCGGGACTCCATCTGTTGGCGCCTCAAGATGGATTGCTTCGTCGCTATGCTCCTCGCAATGACGAGGCTCATGCGCAGAGGATCCCTCACCCGCCTCCATACAACCACGCGATCCCTTCGATCGCCTGTTCGGGCGTGCGGGACTTCAGCATATTGTTGCGCAATTCCGCGATGGGGCCGCGTGCGTGATAGGCCTCGCCATAGACGCGCGCCATCAGTTGCACGCGCGCGGTGCGCAGATAGCGGGCGTTCTGGTAATCCATGAAGGCGCCGTGCACGTCGTGCGGCTTCGCCTCGACTTTTTCAGCAAGGCACACTGCGTCTTCCAGCGCCATGCAGGCACCTTGCGCCAGATATTGCAGCATGGGATGCGCGGAATCACCGATCAGCGTGACGCGACCCTGCGTCCAGTTCTTCACCGGTTCGCGGTCGCACAGCACCCACATCTTCCATGTCTCGATCTTCTCCAGCATGCGCAGCACCGAGGGCACCTGGCCCTGGAAATGGGCATGCAGCAGCGCCGGATCGCCAGCCTGATCCCAGCCTTCCGCATAATGATCGGAATGGAACACGGCGACAAGATTGTAGAGTTCCCCACGGCGCAGCGGATAATGGACGAGATGCGTGCGCGGTCCCGCCCACAGCACGACGTCGGGATGCCACAGATCGGCGGGCACATCTTCGCGCTTCAGCACGGCGCGATAGGCGATATGGCCCGACACGCGCGGTTTGCCGTCGCCGACGATTTTCTGGCGCGTCTTCGACCACATGCCATCGCCGCCGATCATGGCACGACCGCGGATCTGGCGGCCGTCTTCCATCGACACGACGACCTCGTCGCCCTTGTCGTCATAGTCGAGCACGCGGGCATTGGTTTCGAGCGTGAGATTGGGCAGCTTCTGGCAGGCCTCGAGAATGATGCCGTGCAGGTCGGCACGATGAATGACCGCGTAAGTGTCGCCGAAGCGGCGCGTGAGATCGTCGCCCAGCGGCATGCGCGTGATGAGATCGCCGGTCAGCGCATCGCGCATCTCGAGCCCGGTCGGGATTGCGACATCCTGCAGGACGCGCTCGCGGAGGCCGAGCTTCTTGAAGGGCGTGAAGACATTTGGTCCAAGCTGGATGCCCGCGCCGATTTCCTTGAACTCGGTGGCCTGTTCCAGCACGTGGACGGGAAAACCCTTCAGGCCGAGCGCGAGCGCGGTGCCCAGTCCGCCGATGCCGCCGCCGGCGATGATGAAAGGCAGAGTGTCAGCCTGCGCCATGTCGTTCTCCCTCAGGTCTGTCTGGTCTGGTCCTGCTGCGCGATGATGCGCCGCATGAAAGTGGTGAAGGCCTTACGCTCATCTGCGTCGAGCGGATCGAGCATCCGGTCTTGCGCAAGCTGGACGGCCGGTTCGCAGGCTTCGAGCAGACGCACGCCACGCCGCGAGATCTTCAGGATCTTCACGCGCCGGTCGTCCGGATTGGCGCGGCGCTCGATCAAGGCCTTGCTCTCCAGCCGCTCCAGCACATTGCCGATGGTCGAGCGATCAAAGGCAACGAGCGCGGCAATGCGCGTGGCGTCGAGGCCCGGATTGTCGCGCACGGCGACGAGCGCGGCATATTGCACGGGCGTGATGTCATGGTCGGCGCATTCCTGCGCGAAGAGGGCGACGGCGATCTGCTGCAGGCGACGGATGAGATGGCCGGGTTTTGAATAGACATCGCCCATTCCGCCATGCGCGGCGTCGCGCACGGCTTCCTCGGGCAGCAATTCGCCGAGCACCATCTCACTCGGCATCGGGCTGGCGCTCGGGGAGGGCATCCGCGAAACAGGGCAGGGCGTTGCATGCCGCTTCCGCTTCCAGCAGCCGCGTCCAGCCCGATGTGTCCGCACCGAAACGGCGTGCATTCACGAGTTGCGGCACGAGGCAGATGTCGGCCAGTGTCGGTTTGTCGCCGAAGCAGAACGGACCCCTGGTGCCGACGAGCATTTTTTCGCAGGCGTCGAGTCCCTCGGCATTGACGCGCTTGGCCCAGTCATTGACCTGCGCATCGGTGTGGCCAAGCGCCTTCACGGCATTCAGCACGCCGAGATTCTGCACGGGATGAATGTCGCAGGAGATGGCGAGCGCGAAGGCGCGCACGCGCGCGCGCTCCATCGGATCCTTCGGCAGCATGGCGGGTTCCGGATGGGTCTCCTCGAGCCATTCGAGAATGGCGAGCGATTGCGTCATCGTTGTGCCATCGTCGAGTTCGAGCGTCGGCACAAGTCCTTGCGGGTTGATGGCGACATAGGCGGGCTGGCGCTGGTCGCCGCGCCGCAGGACGTAGGAGGTCTGCTCGAAGGGAAGGCCCTTGAGCCCCAGCGCGATGCGTACGCGATAGGAGGCTCCGCTCCTGAAAAAGCCGTGCAGCCGCATGTTCGTTTCCCCGTCTTTTCGTTGTGCGCCGCACTCTTCGACTAGGTCTTCCAACGCGGTCGAAGGTCGTGCTTGTCAGGCGCTTCGGGAATTGACAGTATACGGAGGAATAGCGGTGTCAACGCCGCCCGCCCGCCACGCTGGCCGGGTCAAACGAGAGGAAACGATCATGAGCGAAGCCATCGAGACGCCGCAGCGCCGGGCCTTCTATGACAAGATCGACAAGGAAAATCTGACCCCGCTGTGGACCGTGCTGTCGACGATCATCACGCCGGAACCCAAGTCTGCGGCGCAGCCCTATCTCTGGAAGTTCGACGAGATCCGCAACCACATGATCGAGGCTGGCACCCTGATCACGGCCAAGGAAGCCGAGCGCCGCGTGCTGGTGCTTGAAAATCCGGGCCTGCGTGGCAAATCCAGCATCACGACATCGCTCTATGCCGGCGTGCAGCTGGTGTTGCCAGGCGAAGTCGCGCCCGCGCACCGGCACAGCCAGTCGGCGCTGCGCTTCATCCTGCAAGGCGGCAACGCGCACACCACGGTCGGCGGCGAACGCACGAAAATGCACGTCGGCGATTTCATCATCACGCCATCCAACAGCTGGCATGATCATGGCAATGAATCGGGCGAGCCGATCTTCTGGCTCGACGGTCTCGACGTGCCGCTGGTGTCGATGCTCGACGCCTCCTTTCTCGAACATTGGGCCTCCGACGAGCAGCCGGTGTCCAAGCCCGAGGGCGATTCTCTGGCGCGTTTCGGGGCCAATCTGCTGCCCGTTGACCAGAAGGTGCGCAGCCTGACGTCGCCGGTGTTCAACTATCCCTATGCGCGCACGCGTGACGCGCTGGAGACAATGCGCCGCACGCAGGATTTCGATCCCTGCCACGGGCTGAAGATGCGCTATTCCAATCCCGAAACCGGCGACCATGCCATGCCGACCATCGGTGCCTTCATCCAGCTGCTACCCAAGGGTTTTGCGACAAGCCGCTATCGCTCGACGGATGCGACCGTCTTCACCGTCGTCGAGGGCACGGGCCGCACGAAGGTCGGCGACAGGACATTTGCGTGGAAGCCGCAGGATATATTCGTGGTGCCGAGCTGGCATCCGGTTGTCCATGAGGCCGACGCGGACGCCGTGATCTTCTCCTTCTCGGATCGCCCGGTGCAGGAAAAGCTGGGCCTTTATCGCGAGGATCGCGGCAACGCGTGAGCCGCGGTCGTCGGTCCTTTGCAATGGCAAAGTCTTGATGAGCGGGACGCCTGCGAGACTTGTCTGTTGAGCGGCTTCCCCCTTGCGGGGAGGTTCTTTGCTCATATTGCATGTCAAACTGGGGCAGGCGTCCCGTTTTGACGTCGAATGTGAAAAAGGCTTGAGGCCAGCGCCTCTGTGCCGTTCACCCTTCTGCCTGGCTGGTCCAGGTTGATCGGGACGCCTGGTGCCTCATTCCCGGATCGCTTTAGACGCCAGTTCGACGATGCGCTCGGGCGTCTTATACATATTCTGCACGATCTCCTGCACGCGCTCGCCGGTGGCGGGCGTGATATCGAGGCCGATCTTTTCGGCGTCGGCCAGGAGAGGTGCGGAAATCATGGCCGCGGCGAAGGCCGCCCGCATTTGTTTCACGGAGGTGTCTGGATTGCCGGGTGCCATCACGAAGGGACGGCCGAAGGCCTGCTGCGCCACGATCAGGTCGACGATGGCGCGATTGTCCGCGCCCTGCGTGAAGCTCATGATCTCGGGCACGCCCCAGGCGTCGAGTTCGGCATTTTTGTCGATGCCCATCTGCACCAGCACGTTCAGTGTCTTGTTGCGCACGAGGCCGGGTCGCTGCGCCTTTGCGCTCGACCAGTCGAGGCCGCAGATGACATCGATCTCGCTCCGTTCCATGGCGAGCAGGATATCGGCCGTTCCCTTGTAGCCCGAAACGATCTCGAACTTCACGCCGGACGTGTTCTTGTGCAGATAGCCGTAATCGCGCGACGAGGCACCATTGCCGGCTGCGCCCACGATCACGCGCTCTGTCTGCGCCTGCTTGAAAGCCTTGATGTGCGAATTCGGCAGGCTGATGCAGACGCGCGTGCCCGAATCCGCGCTCGCCAGATAAATGAATTTCGTCGCGTCGTAGGTGGCCTTCGTCGCCTTGTCGACGAGGGGGCCGACGATGGCTCCGGGCTGCAAAAGGGCGATGGTCATGCCGTCTTTCGGCGCGGAGGCATAGATGAACCCCGCGGCGCGGGCGCTGCCGGCACCGGGCATGTTCTGCACCACCGTGTTTGGTTTGCCGGGCAGATGGTCGCCCAAATGGCGCGAGAACAGGCGCGCATAGGTGTCGTAGCCACCGGCGACATCGCTGCCGACAATAATATTGACGGTCTTGCCCGCATAAAGCTCCTGCGCGGCCGCGGGCATGGCACATGTCACGCCCGTCGCGATCAGAAGGGCAAGGCTGGTGTCGCGGATTTTGGGCGTCATCATGGTTGGTCATCCTCCCTTGCCGACGCTCTGTTCCGCGCGTCCGGTAAGGGGATGCTGCCACACTCCGGCAGGACCGCAAAGGCTGGCCGCTCGGCGACCGATCACGATGTTGCAGGAGGTGCTGGTGGCGCGCGTCACGCCTCTTTGGCGACGCTCAATCCCTTGACGCCATAGGTCTCGATCAATTCCGCCACAAAGCCCTGCCTGCGCGCGGCCTGCACGAAGCTTTCGAGCCATGCGGCAGCAGCCTGTTTGGCCTTGGGGACGCCGATCGCCTGCTGGACGGTCATGAAACGCCCCTCGAGCAGGCGGGCGCCGGGCAGGTTTTCCACGTCGCTGACCAGGCGTGCGCGCAGGCCCGCGAGGGCGTCAAAGCCACCCGCGGCGAAGAGATCGAAACTGGCGTCTACGCCTGGCGCATGAACGAGTTCCGCTTTTGCGATTTTGCGATCGAGACAGAGGCCATAGGCCGTACGCTCGGCCACAGCGATGCGGTGTCCCTTCACATCGACATCGTCGATCCCCTGGATCGGAGAGCCTGCGGGGACCAGATAGGTCGCCTCTATCTCGGAATAGGCGGATGTGAAGGCAATCGCTGCGGCGCGTTGCGGCTCGGCGCCGATGAGAGCAATGTCCCAGGCGTCGGAGCCCGCCAGATCGGCGAGCGCGCCGGGGTTGGGGTAGGTGACATATTCAAGCTTCAGGTCGAGGCAGGCTGCGATGGCGGCCGCCATGTCGGGCGAGACGCCGGCAGGGCCATTTTCGGGCGTTCGTGCGGAGACGAGCAGGAAATTCGACATGTTGATCGCCGCGCGCAGCGTGCCGTTCGGTGCCAGGGCGTGGCGGATTTCCGACGCCATCGGGGCGAGGTCGACGTGAAACGGCATGATGGCCTCCTTGTCCTGACACGCGGATGATGCCATGCGCAGCCAAATCGCGCGCCGCATCGCCGGCAGGAAAACAGCATGGCGACCGGATTGGCAATGCGGTTGTTCTGGAAGGACGTTGCGTGCATCGGAGCCCGCAGGCCGGCACGACAGATCGCATGTGTCGAAAGAAATGGTACCGCCACCCCGGCTTGAACGGGGGACCTCTAGATCCACAATCTAGCGCTCTAACCAACTGAGCTATGGCGGCATGTCTTGGTGTGCGGCGCGGAACCTAGAAGCAATGGTCTGGCATTGCAAGCACGCTGAGCCGTTTTTCGAAAATCTTCGCAAGGCACGGGTTGGGAAGAAAAAACGCCCTCCGGGCGGACCGGAGGGCGTGACTGTCAGGGCATCAGGGCGAGCTTATGCGGCGACCTGAAGGCTCTTGGTGAAGGAGGCCTTGATCGGCTCGACGCTGTCGGTCGAGACCTGCTGGATCAGCGCGGCAATTTCCTTCGTCTGCGTGTTCAGGGTCTCGAACTGCGTCCTGGCATGTTCGCCCTGCAGCGTGATGGCGTCCGAGATGGACCTGGTGGCGAGCAGCGCCTTGAGGAAAGCAAATTGCGCGTCCGAATTCGCCTTGATGGCGTCGAGCGCCTTCAGGTTGATGTCGCTCACGCCCTTCGAGATCGTCGACAGGCTGGTCTCCACGGAGGAGGACGCCACTTCCGCGGCGGCCTTCAGCTTTTCATAGATCACCCTGGTCTTTTCGACGCCTTCTTCAGCCGTGCGACGGACCTGGTCCTGCATTTCTTCGGCCTTGCTGAGGGTCGCCTCAAGCGTCTCCTGCAAGGCGGGGATCACGGAATCTGAATCCATGACAGGCGGGGTGGGGGCCGACACGGAGACCGTGGTGGCCTGGGCTTCGATGACTTCAGGCTTGGCTTTACCTGGGGGCTTGCGGGCAATGGCCATGGAACGGGTCCTTTCCTGACGCGGTGGTCACTTGTTGAAGGCGGCCGCCTTTTGCACGGCGTCGCCAAGTTCCTTCATCTGCGCTTCGATCGCGGCGAGCTGGCTCTTCAGGAATTCAGCCTGGATCGCCATTACGTCCTGCATATCCTTGGCATGGACGAGCTTGTCGGCGAGGTCGAAAGCCGAGTTCACATTGCTTTCAGCGAAGGCCACGGCCTTGGCGGACATGTCCTTGGCACCGGGAAGCGCGGGGGTCGCGTCGAGCGCGCCCGTGGTCTTCTGAACGGCACCCATGAAGCTTTCGAACGCCTTGCGGGCCTGGGCCACGCTGCGTTCGGCGAAATCACGCATCTCCGGCGGGACGTCATAAGGATTGGCCATGTTGAATGCTCCTGTTCGATCCTGAATGGGGAGGCGCCGCGGCAACAGCCTGACACCGAACTTGCAGGCACTCTAGCGCAAAAAATGGTGCGATGCAATATTATTGTGCGATGCACAAAAATCATGATCGTCTGCGGTCAGCCGGGCCCTTGAGCGCCGCGTCCGGAAGAGAGCTGAGCATCGGCTGCCGTCGGGCGGGTGCGTGTCGAAATCATCCGCAAGCCTCAGGCTTCACCCGGGCGAGGCCATGGCACAAGCGTCATTTCCTTTGATTTGACAATATCTTGCTTTCAGATCCACGCTTTTCTGTGGCAGGCCTGCGTGTGGATACTAACTATAAAGGCAACGAGCCGTAGGAAAGCCGAAGCGAAACTGTAATAATCTTTTAAGCCTGATCTCCTGGCCGGGAGGGCAGGTCATTCGATGAGGCCAGCCGGGACATGTGTGTTCCAGTTCATGCGTTGCGGTCCGTTGGGACCAGAGAGCCAGAGGGCCATGACGACCTTCACGCGCGATCCCGGTCTGCTCCGGATGATCGACACCGTCCTTTCCGAGCCGCCTTTTGGTGCGCTCCTCGAATCTGGCGCGCCGCTGCTGGTGGTCGCCGGAGTGCCGGCGCAGGTCATTTTCGCCAATGATGCTGCACGTGCGCTGTTCGGGGTCGATCCGCAGGCCATCGCCATGCGTCTGTTCAACGGGCGCGATCCCGGTGCCCGGCGCCTGTCTGAACTGTCCGGAAGCCTGACACCCGGCGCCGCCGCGCGTCTTGAGAAGCTGCGCTTTTTCGCCGGTCCCCGCGTTCAGATGCTGACCGTGCTGTGCCGCCGCACGCTGGGGCCGCAGCCCCTGTTTCTTGTCGCGGTGCCCGGCGGTGCTGCGCCGGCCCGTCTCACGCCGTCGCTGCCCGCCCTCGGGCAGGACCTGCCGCGCGCGCCCACGCCGATCCCGGCACCTGTTCTCCTGACGCCTCTCATCGAGGTGCCGGTTGCAGCCGCGCCCGCACTGGAAGCAGCTATGGCCCCGAGGCCGACACCGGTGCCGGTGACGGCTCCTGTGGCTGAGGTCGCCGCCCCGCTGCCCGTGCAGCGGCAGCCTGTTTTCATGGATCGGCCTGATCCCGTCGCCCCTCGCCGCAGCGCCGGGGAGGTGGCCGCCGATCTCGCCGAACGCCTGCACGGCGACAATGTCCGTTTCCTTTGGCAGACCAATGCCGCCCATCACTTCGTGAAGATCACCGGTGAATTGTGTGATCTCGTCGGCTGCATGACCAGCCGCCTGGTTGGGCGGTCCTTTCTCGACGTCGCAGACGAACTCGGCCTCGACCCTGAGGCAAAATTGCGCGATGCCCTGCAAAAGGGCGAGACCTGGAGCGGGCTCGAAATCCTCTGGCCGGTCGAAAATGCGGATGCCGCTTTCCCGATGACGCTGGGCGCGCTGCCGGCCTATGACCGCAACCGTCGCTTCGAGGGTTTTCGCGGCTTTGGCGTGATTCACGTCACGCAATTGCAGGACGTTGAGGCGCCGCCGCTGGCTCCCGTGCCGCTGGCCGAACGGGCCCCCGAACCCGCAGAGGCCGCAGCCCCTGAACCTGTGCCGCCCGAGCCAGCCCCCGCGCCCGCAGCGCCCGACCCCGTGCTTGCCGCGCCGGCCCTGCTGGCGGCAGTGCCCGCGGGAAATGTTGTGGCTCTCCGTCCGCTGCATCTCGTGCCGCGCCGGGAGCCGACGGTCCCGCCGGTCGCGCAGCCGCCTGCGCTCGTCCCTGCTGCTGAAACGCCGCCGCCGGATGCCCCGGTGCAGGACGAGTCCGACATGGTGTCGCTGACGCCGGGCGAACGCCTCGCGTTCCGGGAAATCGCCCGTGCGCTCGGGGCCCGCG
>CAIWVR010000419.1 GCA_903916165.1 uncultured Hyphomicrobiales bacterium
ATCCTCCGCCGGGGACTTTGCCGGTTTGAGGGAAGAGATCGATCTCGAGAAGCTTTCAGCGGTCTTCGAGACCATCGACCGGGTCAAATCGGCATTGCCGGCCGATGTGGCCCTGATCGGGTTTTGCGGCGCGCCCTGGACCGTCGCCAGCTATATGATCGCGGGCAAGGGAACCCCGGACCAGGCTCCGGCGCGCCTGTTCGCCTATCGCCATCCCGCGCTTTTCCAGAGACTGATCGACCTGCTTGTGGAGAGCTCCATCTCCTATCTCGAGCGGCAGTTCAGGGCGGGCGTGGAAGCCGTTCAGATCTTCGATTCCTGGGCTGGTGTCTTGCCGGTGCTTGAGTTCGAGGCCTGGTGCCTGAAGCCCGTTCTGGAGATCGTGGAGGGTGTCAAGTCTCGAGTCCCCGACGCCCGCATCATTGCCTTCCCCAGAGGCGTTGGCAGCCATCTGCGGGCCTTTTGTGATCATCCGGCGATCAATGCCCTGGGTCTGGATACGGCGACCGATCCCTTATGGGCTGCCAGGGAAATTCAGCCTCTCA
The DNA here is from genome assembly GCA_903916165.1 of uncultured Hyphomicrobiales bacterium. Lineage (GTDB taxonomy): Bacteria > Pseudomonadota > Alphaproteobacteria > Rhizobiales > Beijerinckiaceae > Terripilifer. Next base: position 546 of record CAIWVR010000419.1, read on the forward strand.
AACCGGTTCAGGGAAATCTTGATCCCCTGGCGCTGATTGCAGGCGGCGATGCGCTGGATCGGTCTGTGGACCTGATCAAATCCGCTTTCGATGGAAAGCCGTATATTTTCAATCTTGGTCACGGAATCCAGCCAGTGACGCCCATCGCACATGTCGAACAATTGGTTCGCCGGGTCCGGGACCTCTGATCAATGCTGTACCTCTCCATCAAGGCGCTTCATGTGCTCGCCGTCATGTCCTGGATGGCGGGCATGCTCTATCTGCCACGGTTGTTCGTTTACCATTCAGGCGTGCTGCCGTCCTCCGAGCCGGCCCGGCTGTTCGAAGTGATGGAATTCAGGCTCCAGCGGTACATTATGACACCCGCGCTGATCATCGCCTGGATAACAGGGCTTTATCTGGCTTTATCTGCCGGTTTTTTTGTCGCGCCCTGGCTGCATGCCAAATTGCTGCTCGTGCTGGCGATGACGGGCGTGCATGGCTATCTGGGTATCTTGCGGAAATCATTTGCTGCGGGAAGCAACCGGCACACCGGGCGGTTCTACCGGATGCTCAACGAAGTTCCGACATTGCTGATGGTTGGTATTGTCGTGCTGGTTGTGGTGAAGCCATTCTCCTGAACGCAGGGGCAAGCACAGATCCCGGTCAATCTGGCGCATTTCGCGTGTAGACCTTGATCGCGGCCGAATTTTGAACTATGGCTGGGATCCTTCCTTCTGGCCGTGCGCGCCTCTTGTGGACGTCATCCGTTCCCGTCCGCGCTCTCGCCTCCCCCACGATCATCGTAAAGCCGACTTCCGGTCGCGCAGTCTAAGGACGATCCCCATGCGGGAAATCAAGCTCCAGGACTTGAAGCTCAAGTCCGCTACAGAACTCCTTGCGTTTGCAGAAGAGCATGAGGTCGAAAATGCTTCGATCATGCGCAAGCAGGAGTTGATGTTTGCCATCCTCAAGCAATTGGCGAGCCGCGATATTGAGATCGTCGGCGAGGGTGTTGTCGAGGTGCTCCTGGACGGTTTTGGGTTCCTTCGCTCACCCGATGCAAATTATCTGGCAGGACCTGACGATATCTATGTCTCTCCTTCGCAGATCCGGCGCTTCGGATTGCGGACCGGTGATACGGTTGAAGGTCTCATCAGAAGCCCAAAGGAGGGCGAACGTTATTTCGCCCTTCTCAAGGTCAACACCATCAATTTCGAGGACCCGGAAAAAGTCCGCCACAAGGTCCATTTCGACAATCTGACGCCGCTTTATCCCGATCAGCGCCTCAAGCTCGAGATCGAAGACCCGTCTCGCAAGGATTTCTCGTCACGTGTCATCGACATTGTGGCGCCCATCGGCAAGGGCCAGCGCGCGCTGATCGTTGCGCCGCCGCGCACCGGCAAGACCGTTCTTCTCCAGAACATCGCCCAGTCGGTTACCGCCAATCATCCCGAATGCTATCTCATCGTCCTGCTGATTGATGAGCGGCCGGAAGAAGTCACCGATATGCAGCGCTCGGTAAAGGGCGAAGTCGTTTCGTCGACCTTCGACGAACCTGCGGTGCGCCATGTGCAAGTGGCCGAAATGGTGATCGAGAAGGCCAAGCGCCTCGTCGAGCATGGGCGCGACGTTGTGATTCTTCTGGATTCGATCACGCGCCTGGGCCGTGCCTACAATACGGTTGTCCCGTCCTCCGGCAAGGTCCTGACCGGCGGCGTCGATGCCAATGCCTTGCAGCGCCCCAAGCGCTTCTTCGGCGCGGCGCGGAACATCGAGGAAGGCGGCTCGCTGACAATCATTGCGACCGCTCTGATCGATACCGGTTCGCGCATGGACGAAGTGATCTTCGAAGAATTCAAGGGCACCGGCAATTCCGAGATCATTCTCGACCGCAAGGTTGCGGATAAGCGGACATTCCCGGCCATCGACATCACGCGCTCGGGCACCCGCAAGGAAGAATTGCTCGTGCCGGCAGATATTCTCAAGAAAATGTATGTGCTGCGGCGTATCCTCAATCCGATGGGTACGGTCGATGCGATCGAATTCCTGCTCGGAAAACTGCGTGAGACGCCGAAGGGCAATACAAGCTTCTTCGAGTCGATGAACACCTGAGACGGGCCGGCCGCCGCAAGGCGGTCGCCTCCGGGCGCAACACCCCCGAGGACAGCCGATGCAGGATACGATCTACGCCCTTGCGACCGGTACGCTTTCCTGTGCGGTTGCAATCATCCGCGTGTCAGGGCCGCGCGCGGCGGACATCGGACGGCGGTTTTGTTCGGGAGACTTTCTTCCCCGTGTCGCGCGCTATTGTGAGGTTCGCGACCCGTCGAGCCATGAATTGATTGATTCGGGACTGGTTTTATTGTTCCCGGGGCCGTCCAGCTTCACCGGTGAAGACTGCCTTGAATTCCAGCTGCACGGCAGCCGTGCCGTGGTCGCGCGGATGTTTTCCGCGCTGCAAGGGGAAATCGGCGCACGCATAGCCCAGCCTGGTGAATTCATCCGCCGGGCCTTTGAAAAT
>CAIWVR010000420.1 GCA_903916165.1 uncultured Hyphomicrobiales bacterium
AGTCGAACCCACAGCCATCTGACGCAGCCCTATTTGGTGATGCCGGTTTCGCGGTAATAGCGTTGCGCGCCCGGATGCACCGCGAGCGGCGTCTGGTTGACCGCATTGGTCTTTAGCGAGAACTCGGCCAGTGTCGGATGGATGGCGCGCACGCGCGCGTCATTTTCGTAGAGCGCCTTTGTGAATTTATAGACGGTTTCGTCGGACACATGCGCGCCCGCCACGATCACGTTCCAGATCGCATAGGTGTTCTCGTCCTTTTTGAGAAATTCATAGGCGGTTTTGGGCACATTTATCGGCTTGACGTTCCAGCGCTTGGCCGCCTCGGCGATCTTTGACGGGTCGGCGGAGAGCCAGACCAGATCGCGACCGCGCGCGAGATCCGCGATTTCGGCTGTGGGAATGAAGCCGCCATTGATCATCACGTCGATCTTGCCGTCGCGCATGGCGTCGAGACCGGAGGCGGTATTGGCGCGCAGCGTTCCCTGACCGTTGTTGGTGACCTCGTTCTCGCTGATGCCGAAGGTCTGGAACAGGTTCTGATACATGCCGACGGTGGATTGCAGATTGGCGATCTGGTTGACCGCGAGTCGCATCGTCGGCTTTTTCTTCGCAATGTCCTCGAAGCTCGCGATGCCGTTCTTCTCGGCCCATTCCTTCGTCGCGATATTGTGGACGACGAGCCCCTCATGCAGCAGCATGACAAATTTGAACTTGTCCGTCAGGGCTTCCCTGAAAGGGGCCTTGCCTTCCAGCGCGAAGGCGATCTCTGGCGGCGCACCATTGAAGGCGAAATCCGACTTGCCGGTGGCGATGTTCTGGATTCCGCCGGCGGGGCTGCCGGGCTTGTAGGTCGCGTCAGTGCCCGGATAGGCCTCGCGCACAATGCCATTCAGCGATTCCGTGACGACCTTGAGGTAGCCGGTGGCGGTGGCGCCATCGACCGAGAAGGTGATCGGCTTCTTGTCATTGAAGTCGGCGGCGACGGGTGCGGTCAGCGCAAGCGAGAGGGCGAGCGACGAAGCAGCATGCATGATCGTCATGAGTTTCATGTGAACACCTTATGGGAGAATATGCAGCGTTTCGCGTTCAAAAGGGTTTGTCGCCGAGGATGGCGACACGGCGCATCATCCGGCGTTCGCTGGCGTCGAAATCCGAGCGCGCGTGCAACATGCAGCGATTGTCCCAGATCAACAGATCGCCGGGCGTCCAGACATGTTCGTAGATGAACGCGGGCTGCTCCTGATGATCAAAGATCTCGGCCAGCAGCGCGTCGCTTTCGGCGCGGTCCATGCCATCGATGTGGTGCGTCATCAGCCGGTTTGCATAGAGCGCCTTGCGCCCGGTCGCCGGATGCGTGCGCACGATGGGATGCGCGAAGGAGGGGATTCCCTCGCGCGGTTCGGATCCGCGTTTGGTGGCATTGTTGTTGTAGTCATAGACATTGAGGGCGAGTTTTCCCTCGATCCTCGCGCGGATGTGATCCGGCAATGTTTCATAGGCTGTGTACATGTTGGCAAAGAGCGTATTGCCGCCGCGGCGCGGCACCTCCATCGCATAGAGCATGGTCGCCATGCCCGGACGCTCGACGTAGCACTGGTCTGAGTGGAAAAACATTTCGCCATCAGGCAATGCGCCCACGAGCTCGCCGTTCTCGCGGACGTTGGAAATATACATGACACCCGGTGAATAAGAGCGCCCGTTGTGATTGTTGAGCACCTTGCCCAGTTCGCCAAAGCGCGCGCCAAAGGCCGCCTGCGATGGCTCGTCCAGAACCTGGCCCCGCAGCAACAGGACGCCATGCGCGTGCCATGTGTCGCGAATCGCATCGAAGACGGGTTGGGAAAGGGGGTCGCGAAGATCGATGCCGATGATTTCGGCGCCCAGTGCGTCTGACAATGGCGTGACGCCAAACGGCGTTTGCCCGGCAGCTGGCCCGGGCTGGACCATAGCTTTCATCGCTTTCTCCCGAGATATTGTTTTTGTCTCTTGAGCAGATGGAATACCGGAAAAGGCTCTGGCGCAAGTGGGTGCGCCGTCATTGCGAGCGGAGCGAAGCAATCCAGAAGCGGCGCGTGAGACGGGTGTCCCTGGCGCGGCTGCCTCACAGGACGATCGCCATGCGGGCCTGGATTGCTTCGCTCCGCTCGCAATGACGGCACCCCTGGATGAGCCCGCGTTGCGGCGTCCTGCTGGTCGCGTCTATAGTGTGCCGCGAAGCGGCTCTTCGCTGCTTAGAAATTTCAGTGGGGAAACATGAACGAGCTGCTGCTCGACCAACTGGCCATCCGCCAGCTGGTCGAAAACTGGGTGGTCTGGCGCGATGCCGGACATTGGGACCGTTTCCGCACGGTCTGGTTCGACGACGGGCGCATGATGGCGACCTGGACCCAAGGCACTGCGGATGAATTCATCGACATGAGCAAGAAGGGCTGGGCCAAGGGCGTCAGCATCCTGCATTTCCTGGGGGGGCATTCGGCGGATGTCTCCGGCACCCGTGCGATTGCGCAGACCAAGATGACCATCTCCCAGCGCGCGCTCGTCCACGATGTGCTGGTCGACGTGGTCTGCACCGGCCGCTTCTATGACTTCCTCGAAAAGCGCGGCGGGCGCTGGGGCTTTGTCCTGCGCCAGCCGATCTATGAAAAGGATCGCATGGACCCTGTTGACCCGGCCGCGAAACTCCAGTTGAAGCCCGAGCTTCTGAACGCTTTTCCGTCCGGATATCGCCACCTTGCCTATCTGCAATCTGAGATCGGCTATCCGGTGAAGAAGGACATGCCGGGCCTGCAGGGTCCGGAGGTCGAAAAACTCTATGCCGACGGCGCAGACTGGCTCGCTGGCCATCCGCTGACACGCTGACAAGAACAAAAAAAGGATCACGAACATGAGCACCAAGCCCTTCATCGTCGGCATCGGCGGCACCACGCGTCCCGGCTCGTCCTCGGAACAGGCACTCGCGCTGGCTCTGGCGCATGCCCGCAAGCTGGGTGCCGAGACGCAACTGTTCGGCGGCACCGAACTGCAGATGGCGATGTATGATCCCGCCACCGCCAATGAGGATGACAATGGCCGCAAGCTGATCGAGGCGCTGCGCCGTGCCGATGGCGTCATCATCTCGTCGCCCTGCTACCACGGCGGCGTGTCTGGCCTCGTGAAGAATGCCATCGACTATGTCGAGGAAATGCGCGCCGATACGCGCGTCTATTTCGACGGCCGCGCGGTGGGTGCCATCGGTTGCGGCTATGGCTATCAGGGTCCGGGCGTCGTGCTCGGCCAGTTGCGCGACATCGGCCATGCCCTGCGTGGCTGGAACGCTCCGCTCGGCGTGGCGATCAATTCCGCCGTGGTGAAGTTTTCCGCCGATGGCTGCTCGGAAGAGGCCATCGGCAAGCAGATCGAGATCATGGCTGGACAGGTGGTGCAGTTCGCGAAGATGAGCGGGCGCGGCTAGTCATTTTTCGGCCCGCTCTTCGTCTTCGTCTCCTCTGGGCACATGGGTTGGTGACCAATGATCTCCCGGTCGCCGTTCCGCGTCCTCAGCGGGTCAGGACATCAATGTCGGCCAGGTCCGCGGGCGTCAATTTCCAGGCGGCTGCCGCGACATTGGCCGCGATCTGTTCGGGACGGGTTGCACCTGCGATGACGCTGCCAACGATGTCCTGTGCCGCGAGCCAGGAGAAGGCGAGCGTCAGCAGGTCGCGCCCGTGCGCCCGGGCGAAGCCATCGAGCTTTTCAACCCGCGCCCAATTGGTGTCGGTCAGGTAGCGGTCGCGGGTCCGTGCATCCTTGCCAAACCGCGTGTCGTCCGAAGGGGTGGCATCCCTGGCATATTTGCCCGACAGCAGTCCGCTCGCCAGCGGGTAATAGGGCAGCAGCCCCATGCCCTTGGCGCGCAGAGCCGGGATCAGCTCCGCTTCGGGCCTGCGGTCGAGCAGCGAATATTCATCTTGCGCGCTCACGAAGGGGGACAGGCCGTCGGCCTTTGCGCTCCATTGCGCATCGACCACCGCCCAGGCGGGCATGTTCGAGCAGCCGATGTAGCGTACCTTCCCTTGCGTGATCAGATCGTTGAGCGCGCGCAGGGTTTCCTCGATGGGTGTTGCCGGATCGGGGCGATGGAACTGATAAAGGTCGATCCAGTCCGTCTTCAGGCGACGCAGCGAATCTTCCACGGCCTGCATGATGTAACGGCGCGCGCCGCCGGCCTTGCGGCCCCGGTCATCCATCACCATGCCGAATTTCGAGGCGAGCACGATGTCCTTGCGGCGGGCCCCGAGCCATTGACCAAGCGCCACCTCCGACCCGCCGCGACCGCCATAAATGTCGGCCGTGTCGAACAGGGTGATCCCATGGTCGAGTGCGGCATGAATGACGGCCCGCGACTCCTCAATGCCGGTGCGTCCACCAAAATTGTTGCAGCCGAGTCCGACCAATGAGACGTTCAGGCCTGACCGGCCGAGGTTGCGGAATTCCATGTCTTTTCTCCCGGGACACCCCATCTGATCCCGTGACGCGCGCGTGATCAAGCTGGCATGATCCGCGTTTCGTGCGATGCCGGACCGAGAGGGAGCAGGGCCCGATGGATTTCGAGGGAATGGGTGAACGAAAGCTGGCCGCGATGATCGATGAGGCGCAGGCTGTCGTGGCTTTCACGGGTGCCGGCATCTCCACCGAATGCGGCGTGCCTGACTTTCGCTCTCCCGACAGTGCCTGGAAGATGTATCCGCCGATTCCTTTTGACCAGTTTCTGGCCGACGAGGCGATGCGGCTGGAAGCCTGGAAACGCAAATTCGCCATGGACGATCTCTATGCTGGGGCAAAGCCCGGGCGCGGACATGCCGCGCTCGCGCGGCTCGTCGCAACGGGCAAGGTCAGTCACATCATCACGCAGAACATCGATGGATTGCATCAGGCGTCCGGCGTTCCTGCGGAGCAGATCATCGAATTGCATGGAAACGGCACCTACGCCCATTGCCTCGCCTGCGGGTTGCGCCGTGACCTGGCAGATGTGCGCTGCGGTATTGACGAATCGGGCGCGTTGCCGACCTGCCCATGCGGCGGAATCGTCAAGTCGGCGACGGTCTCGTTCGGGCAGAGGATGCCGGTCGAGGCCATGCAGCGTGCCCGCCATGCAACACTCGGCTGCGATTTGTTTCTGGTCATCGGTTCATCATTGGTGGTTCGCCCGGCTGCAGCTTTCCCCTTGCTAGCGAAGGAGAATGGCGCGCAGCTGGTGATCCTGAACGGGCAGCCGACGCCTCTTGACGCGGTCGCGGACCTCGTTCTGCGGGCTGATATTGGCAATACGCTCCATCCATTTGCCTGTGTTGTCCCAAGTCTTCCACAGGGCGCAGAAAAAACACCTTTGTAGCTTGGGGCGCGATGCTATCTTCCGCCTGCGTCTTGAGGGCGAACCGTCGATTCGGGGATCGCTTTTCACAAGAATGCACATCGACAGGCCCCAGACGGGGCTGCGGGGGAAGAGCCTTGGGTAGCAACGAACCTCATCTCGTGAATGTGGCCGTGGAGTCCGATGTTTCTGTTGCGGAACGTCCATCGGACCTCCTCGAGATGTCGGGGCGCATCAAATGGTTCGATGTTTCCAAAGGCTATGGATTCATTGTCCCTGACGATGAGGGAGCCGACGTTCTGCTGCACATCACAGCCCTGCGTCGCGATGGTTTCCAGACCGCACCGGAAGGTGCGCGCGTCGTCTGTGAAGTTTATGCGCGCTCCAAGGGTTTGCAGGTTTTCCGCGTGATCTCGCTCGACGAATCCACGGCGTTGCACCCCTCGCAATTGCCGGCCCCGCGCACCCATGTGCAGGTGACGCCCGCCGGCGGCTTCGAGATCGTCGTTGTGAAATGGTTTAACCGTGTGCGGGGCTTCGGCTTTGTCACGCGCGGCGAGGGTACGGAGGACATCTTCATCCATATGGAGACGTTGCGTCGTTTCGGCATCATGGATGTGAAGCCGGGTGATGGTTTGCTGGTGCGCTTTGGCAATGGTCCAAAAGGCCTCATGGCTGCCGAAATCCGTCCTCTCGAAACCTCGCTCCCTCTGTCCCACTGAGTGTGCGCACGGGCTTGATCCTTCGCCCGTCGCGCTGCATGGTCCCGCGGTTCTCAATGGCCGCGAGGTAGATATGCGCTTCAGCCTTCAAACGTCCTTTCGCGCTTCTTGCATTGTCGCCGTGCTCGCGCTCGGTCTCGGCGTTGCTCTGGCCCTGTCACCAGCGCGCGCTTTCGCCCAGGGTTCTCCTGCGGCCGTCGAAACGGCGCTCGAGGCGCTGGAGATTGTGACAGCCTCTGGATCACATCAATTTTCCGTCGAGGTGATGCGCGATGACAGCCAGCGGGCGCGTGGCCTCATGTATCGCCGCTCGATGCCGCAGGATCGCGGAATGTTGTTTGATTTCAAGCGTGAAGAGCCGGTTTCGATGTGGAT
>CAIWVR010000421.1 GCA_903916165.1 uncultured Hyphomicrobiales bacterium
CTCAGCGAAAGCCGGGTGGTAATACACGTGCCAACTCATAAAATATAACCTCAAAGATATTTTCTGAAAAGCCCCTCTCAAAAATCAAGCTTCCGTCCTGGCTTGATCCCAGTCAATGCCGTCAGCACGCAACGGAGCGACACATGTCTCACGCACAGGAGAGACCCCATGTCGCATTTTCACGCCGTCGTCTGGATCGACCATCGCGAGGCCCGCATCTTTCACTTCAATGCAGACGAGGCAGACAAGCTGACGCTGCGCGCGCACCATGCCGTTGCTGACCCGCATTTTTTTCACGAAGTGGCCGCCGCTGTTGCAGATGCAGGCGAGATCCTCATCACCGGCCCGTCGGGTGCCAAGACCGAACTGGTGAAACACATGGCCAAACGTGTGCCGCAGGTGTTTTCGCACATCGTGGGCATTGAAAGCTCTGATCACCCCACCGACGGCCAACTGCTTGCCCACGCCCGATATTATTTTAAAGCCGCCGACCGCAAGATTCCCCAGAAAGCCTGACCCACCCGAAAGGTCCAACATCATGCGCCTGCGCGCCGCCCTGCTCACCATCCTCTTCGCGACGGCGACAGGTGCGGGCGCGCAAGCGCCTCAGAAAAACGCGATGGTCTCCCAGGGCCGCCTGTTGGCGCAAGCCCTGTGCGCCGACTGCCATACATTGGGTGGCACCACGCGCAGCGACCGCAAGCCGCCCGATTTCGCAGCCGTTGGTGCCATGGCCCAGACGACGCCCCTGTCCTTGCATGTCTTCCTGACGTCGCCGCACGTGGACATGCCCGATCTCATTCTCGAAGACGCGCAGATCGATGCGCTGAGCGCCTTCATCCTCAGCCTGGGCGGCAAGTAGCCGCCCGTTCAAAAAGGAGAACCCCATGGTCACGCATATTCTGATCGCAACGGATGGTTCGAACCTCGCAGACAAGGCCGTCGATCAAGGCCTCGATCTCGCCGCCAAAACCGGCGCGCGCGTCACGGCCATCACAGTGACGGAAACCTGGTCTGTCCTCGACATGACGGAACGCTCCCGCGCAGGCGTGGAAAACCCGATTGACGAATATCGCCAGATCGCCGCGCACCACGCCAGCGACATCCTCGCGCGCGTGGTCGAAAAGGCCAAGGCCATGAATCTATTGTGCGACATTGTTCACCGTCCCGACAGCTACCCGGCGGAGGCTATTGTGCAGGAAGCGGACTGGCGCAATTGCGACCTGATCGTCATGGCCTCACATGGGCGTCGCGGCATCGATCGGCTTCTGGTGGGCAGCCAGACATTGCGCGTGCTGGCGCTGACCACACGGCCCGTGCTCGTGTATCGGTGAGCGTCACAAAAACTTTGCCTCCGGCAACCAATGTACAATCGTACAGTCGCCGGAGGCACACATGCTCAATCGCTCCCAACAAGCGGAAGACGCCGAAAACGTCGGCACCAATCCCAGCTCCAACCTGACCATGGGCGATGTCATCGCCGCCCGTTTCAGCCGTCGTGACTGGCTGCGCGGCGCGCTTGCTGTCTCCGCCATATCGGCCACAGTCTCGCCGCTGGCGCTCGCAGCAGCCAGCAGCGCACAGGCCCGGACGGCGCTGCCGACACCGGCCTTCGATTTCAGGGAAATCACAGCGGGCCCCGGCACCGACCATGCTGTTGCGGAAGGCTATGACGTCGATGTGCTGATGCGCTGGGGAGATCCAGTGCTGCCAGGCGCACCTGCTTTCGATCCGCTGCGGCAGACGGCCGCCGCGCAGCGCCTGCAGTTTGGCTAAAACAACGATTATGTCGGCTATCTGCCGATCCCCGGCGGCGATCCGTCCGCGCACGGCCTGCTCGTGGTCAATCACGAATACACCAACGAGGAGCTCATGTTTCCCGGCCTCGGCCGCCAGGACATCAAGTCGGTCAGTTTTGCCGGCATGACGCGCGAACTGGTCGACATTGAAATGGCCGCGCATGGCGGCAGCGTTCTCGAAATCCGCAAGGTCGCCGGCAAATGGCGCGTCGTGGCCGACTCGAAATATGCGCGCCGCATCACGGCCGACACGCCCATCGATCTCAGCGGTCCGGTCGCGGGCCATGCGCGCGTGCGCACCAAGGCCGATCCGGACGGACGCCAGGTGCTCGGCACTGTCAACAATTGCGCCGGCGGTGTGACGCCGTGGGGCACCTGGCTGACCTGCGAGGAGAATTTCAACAATTACTTTATGGGCGATGTGGCGAGCCATCCCGAGGCCGACAAGCTGAAGCGTTATGGCGTCCCGGGGAGCGCTTACGCTTGGGCGAAATTCCATGAGCGTTTCGACCTTTCCAAGGAGCCCAACGAGCCCAACCGCTTCGGCTGGGTGGTCGAGATCGATCCGTTCACGCCCGGATCGACGCCACGCAAGCGCACGGCCATGGGCCGCTTCAAGCACGAGGGAGCAGCGGGCATTTTCGCGGCCGACAGGCGATGGGTGGTCTATCAGGGCGACGACGAGCGCTTCGACTATGTCTACAAGTTTGTCACCGCCCGGCCCGTCGATCCCGAGCGCCGCGAGGCCAACCTGAACCTGCTCGACGAAGGCGTGCTCCATGTCGCGAAATTCGCGGCTGACGGAACCGGCATCTGGATGCCCCTGATTCATGGCGAGGGACCGCTGACACAGGCCAACGGCTTTGCCGCGCAGGCCGACGTGCTGATCGACGCGCGTCGCGCCGCCGATCTGCTGGGCGCGACCAAAATGGATCGCCCGGAAGATGTCGAGGCCAATCCGAAGACCGGCAAGGTCTATGTCATCCTGACCAGCAACGGACGCCGCAAGGCGGACCAGGTCGATGCCGCCAATCCACGCGCCGACAATCGCTTCGGCCACATCGTCGAACTGACGCCGGACGGCGGCGACCATGCCGCCACCACGTTCCGCTGGGACATCCTCGTGCGCTGCGGCGACCCGGCCATCGCCGCCGTCGGCGCGACCTTCTCGTCGCAAACCACGAAGGACGGCTGGTTCGGCATGCCCGACAATCTGGCCGTCGATGGCCAGGGCCGCATCTGGATTTCAACCGACGGCAATTCCATCGCCAAGACCGGCCGCAACGATGGTATCTGGGCGATCGAGACCGAAGGCGCTGGCCGGGGCACCTCGAAGCACTTCTTCCGCTGCCCGGCGGGCGCCGAAATGTGTGGCCCTTACTTCACACCTGACGACGAAACGCTGTTCCTCGCTGTCCAGCATCCGGGCGAGGCTGACGAGGAGGACGCCTCGGCGGTGCCCGCAACGTTCGAGGCTCCAGCCACCCGCTGGCCGGATTTCCAGCCCTCGATGCCCCCGCGCCCATCGGTGCTGGCGATCTCCCGCAAGGGCGGCGGCAGGATCGCCTAGGCGCTCAGCTGGAACCAGGCATGGAGCAGGACACATTTTACTGTGTTTCCGTTCCGTTCCTTGTTGCGCCGGGTCCATGGCATGGTGCATCACGGTTGAGACTCGCGAAGGCTCTCGCTTATCTGGGGGCCTCGCGACACCATAGATGC
>CAIWVR010000422.1 GCA_903916165.1 uncultured Hyphomicrobiales bacterium
CCTCACACCTTGTCGCCGCGCAGCAACCGGCCCTGCTCTTTTTTCCAGTCGCGGTCTTTTTCCGTCTGGCGCTTGTCGGCCGCGTTCTTGCCGCGTCCCAGCGCGATCTCGATTTTCGCGCGGCCCTTTTCATTGAAGTAGATTTTCAGCGGCACGATGGTCATGCCCTTACGCTCGACCCCTTGCGCAAAACGCGCAACTTCGCGGGCCTTCACCAGCAGCTTGCGCGGGCGCCTTGGCAGATGGTTGAAGCGATTGGCCTCCAGATATTCCGGAATAGTGGCGTTGAACAGGTATAATTCGCCCGCGCGGTCGACGCCGACATAGCTCTCCGCGATCGTCGCCTTGCCGGCGCGCAGCGATTTCACCTCGGTGCCGGTCAGCATGATGCCGGCCTCGAGCGTCTCGCCGATCTCGAAGTCGTAACGCGCGCGCCGGTTGTCGGCGGCGATCTTGAAATCGGGCTGGGTTTTCGGGGCCAAAATATCTCTCTCCGGGCTTTCAGCCCTCAGCCGCCGATCACGCCAGCATGGATCATCGCCGCGCGGATCACGGCGCGCGTCGGTTCGGTCACCGGGATGAGCGGCAGGCGCACTTCATCGCGCACCTTGCCGAGCAGCGAAAGGCCATATTTGGCACCCGCAACTCCCGGCTCCTTGAAGATCGCCTCATGCAGCGGCACGAGACGATCCTGAATCTCCAGCGCACGGGCGTAGTCACCTGCAAGGGTCGCCGCCTGCAGCTGCGCGCACATTTTCGGGGCGACGTTCGACACGACAGAAATGCAGCCGACGCCACCAGCGGCGTTGAAGGCAAGCGCGGTCATGTCCTCGCCCGAAAGCTGGATGAAATCGGGGCCCAGCACATGGCGCTGCTGCGAGACCCGCGCCAGATTGCCGGTCGCGTCCTTCACACCGGCGATGTTTTTCAACGCGAACAGCCGCTTCATCGTATCGACCGACAGGTCGACGACCGAGCGCGGCGGGATATTATAGACGATGATCGGAATGCCGATGGCATCATTGATCGCCTTGAAATGCAGGTACATGCCCTCCTGCGTCGGCTTGTTGTAATAGGGCGTGACCACCAGCACGGCATCGGCACCCGCCGTCTCGGCATGGCGGGCAAGATCAATGGCTTCCGACGTGTTGTTCGAGCCCGCGCCAGCGATAACGACCGCGCGGCCCCTGGCTTCCTGAACGCAAAGTTCGACGACGCGATGATGCTCGGCATGCGACAGCGTCGGGCTCTCGCCCGTGGTGCCGACCGGAATCAGGCCCCGCGTCCCCTCATCCACCTGCCAGGAGACCAGCGCGCGAAACGCGTCCTCGTCCAGCCGGCCGTCGCGGAAAGGCGTCACCAGGGCGGTCATCGAACCCTTGAAGCGGGCGGCCTGCGGCATTGTCCTCGATCCTTGCATGCGTTGCGCCACGCGGGCACCGTCTCTCGCGGCCCGGAAGCCGACCACACAGATAACCTCTGGCGGGGACCGAGGAAAGGGGCAGGACCGCGACGCGCTCGCGGGACGTCGCTTTTCTCTGCACGACTGGCCCCGGCCCACACCCGCCGCTAGACTTGCACGCAGCTATATCGGGGAGTTTTCATGCTGACGCTTTACCACGGCGGCACATCGGTTGCGTCTGCAAAGGTCAGGCTGGCACTCGCCGAGAAGGGCCTGTCCTTCGACAGCCGATTGCTCGACCTGCGGCGCGGCGATCAGAAGGATGCGGCCTATCTCGCGCTCAACCCGGCTGGCGTTGTCCCGACCTTGGTCCACGACGGCAAAATGATCCGCGAATCGAGCATCATTCTCGAATATGTCGACGAGACCTGGCCCATGCCCGCCCTCATGCCTGCACAGCCCGCCGATCGCGCGGAAATGCGCCTGTGGCTGCGTCGCGTGGACGCCCTGCACGATGCCTGCTCGACATTGAGTTCATGCGTGAAACTCGCCGCATTGCGGGACGATCCGGCAAAGGTGACGCTGGTGCTGGCGCAGACGCCCGACCCGGACAAACGCGCGCGCCAGCAACGCCTCATCGACGGCGGATTCGATGCGCCCGATGTCGCGCAAGCCATTGCCAGCTACCGCGCCTTCTGTCTCGCGGCAGACAGGGCGCTCGCGCGCAACCCTTTCCTTTCAGGCACAGATATGGGTCTGGCCGATTGCGCCGCCCTGCCCTATGTCCACCGTGTCGCCACACTGGGCATGGACGCGCTTTGGGCCCATTTGCCGGCCTGCGAAGACTGGGTCGCGCGCCTGTCCGCCCGGCCCAGTTTCAACATCGCCATCGGCCTCTGGCAGGGCGCGCAGGCCTACAGCCCCTGCCCTGAGCTGGCGGCGCGCGCCTTCGCCTAACCGACGCCGCAATCGCAAGGCCTGATGCACATCATCAACACCGCCGCGCGAGGCATTTACCTTTCATCAATCATGCTGGCGCACGGTCTCTCCGGGCACCCTGCCCACGACAGACAGGATCAGGATGACATTGTCCCGCAATGCTCTCCGTCTGATGGCCGGTGCCAGCGCCCTGGCGCTTGCCACATTCGGCTTCGTCTCGCGTGACGGACACACGCCACTGCCAGAGCACCCGGCAGCGCCCGAGCCCGTCGCAGCCGCGCCCACGCCACGGCCAGACGGCAATGCGCTTGACGCCATTCGCGAGGCCTCACCCAAGACCGGCCCGGATCTGACCGCCTATGCGCCGCTGCCGTCCACCGACACGCAAAATGCCTTCCTGAGATCCCCTGCCCCGGTCAATATTGACATCCCCGGCCTGCGCGAGGCGCTGGCCGCCTATCAGGCTGGCGAGATCGTCAAGGGCGACGAGGAAGCGGCCCGCGTGACGGATCCGACAGCGCGGATGACGCTCGGCTGGGTCGCGCTGCAGAAGGAACCACGCATCGCCTCCTTTCAGCGGCTGTCCGCCTTTCTCGCGGCATGGCCCGACTGGGCGGCAAAGGCGATGCTGGAACGCCGTGCCGACGACATTCTCTTTTTCGAAAAAGGTCGGCCGCACCTCGCCGCGGCCTGGTTCGCGACCCATCAGCCGCAAGGCGCCGCAGGGCGGCTCGCTCTGGCGCGCGCCGAATTCGCCGCCGGCAAGGAAAGGGAGGCGCGTGCCCGCGTCGCTGCCGTCTGGCGCAACGAGGACATGACGCTCTGGCTCGAGAGCCAGATGCTGAAGGAATTTGGCGACTGGCTGACCGAAGCCGACCACAAGACACGCGCCATCCGCTTCGCCTATCCGGGAAAGGCTGCCGCGACACGCGCGGCAGCAAAAGCCGGCGAGACTGTCGGCGCGCTCATCAAGGCGCGCATGGCCGTGGTGGCTGACGAGGCGTCCGACAAGCTGATGGCAGCCGTGACGCCTGCCTTGCAGAAAGATCCAGTTTATCTTCTGTCGCAAGCCCAGAAGCTGCGCCGCGCTGGCGATCTGGGTGCTGCCCTGAAGGTGATGGCCGAGGCACCGCGCGATCGCACCGCCCTGGTCGATCCCGACGAATGGTGGACCGAACGGCGCGTGCTGGCGCGCAAGCTGCTCGACGCGAAACGTCCCGACGACGCCTATACTTTATGCGCGGAGCATAGCGCCTCCGGTCGCGAGCACTATATCGAGGCCGAGTTCCACGCCGGGTGGATCGCGCTGCGCTTCCTCAACGATCCCGCGCGCGCGGCAGCTCATTTTGACCATGCCGCACAGCGCGCCGAGACGCCGATCTCGCGCGCCCGCATCGCCTATTGGCAGGGCCGCACGGCGGAAGCCGCAGGCGACCGCGACAAGGCGCGCAGCTCTTATCTGGCCGCGTCGAAAGATCA
>CAIWVR010000423.1 GCA_903916165.1 uncultured Hyphomicrobiales bacterium
CGCCCGCTGCGCTCGCCAATGCGGTTGGCGACGCGTTTGCCGACATCAAGGCCAGCTTCAACGAGACGCCGCTGACACCGCGGCGTGTCTGGCAGGCGGCACGCGACGCCATGCTGTCCGCCGGACCGGTCGCATGAAGGCAGCGCCATTCCATTATGCCCGCGCAGCATCCCTGCACGCCGCGCTCGATGCGCTGGCCGCCGGACCAGAGGCCCTTGTCATCTCGGGCGGACAGTCGCTCGCACCGCTTCTCAATCTGCGCATGACCCTGTGCGACACGATTGTCGACATCGGCGGGCTCATTGAACTGCAGGCCTGCTGGCAGACGGACCATGTGACCCTCATTGGCGCGGGCGTCACGCATGCGATGATCGAGGACGGTCTGACGCCAGACCCCGCGCATGGCATGTTGCGCAGGGCTGCTGGCAAGATCGCCTATCGCGCGGTGCGCTGCCAGGGCACGATCGGGGGCTCGCTGGCCATGGCCGATCCGGCGGCGGACTGGCCCTGCATCCTGCTGGCGCTCGGTGCCACGGCCATTCTGCGCAGCGCGCTGGGCGACAGGCGCGTCGCGCTGGATGATCTCCTGGTCGGCGTTTATGAAACCTCGCTGCGGCCGGGTGAAATCATCCAGGCCCTCGAAATTCCCAATCTTCCGCCGCAGGCGCGCGCCGCCAGCGCGAAGATCAGCCGCAAGACCGGTGCCTTTGCCAATTCGATAGTGGCCGTGGTCCTGAACGGCGAAAGCTCGCGCGCGGTTCTGGGCGCAGCCGGACCACGCGCCACGATCCTGCCGCATGTGTCGGCTGCTCTCGCCAGTGGATCGCCCCTTGACCAAATGACCGGGCTTGTCACGCGTGATGTCGCCGATATCCTGCCGGAACCCGATTCCTACCTGCAGAGCCTGCATGAGACAAATGTGCGCCGCGCGCTCCTTGAGGTGCTTGCGCCATGACCCTCGTCAGCATGAATGTCAACGGCAAGACGTTTGCGCGTGAGATCGAGGACCGCACGGGCCTTGCCGATTTCCTGCGGGAAGACTGCAACCTGACGGCGACGCATCTGGGCTGCGAACATGGCGTCTGCGGCGCCTGCAGTGTGATGATCGACGGCGTGCTCGCGCGCGCCTGCCTGAAGTTCGCCGTCCAGTGCGCGGGCCGTGACGTGCAAACCCTTGAAGGGTTTGAGACGGATGCCACGATGGGCGCGCTTCGGCGCGCCTTTCACGAAGAACACGCTTTGCAATGCGGCTTTTGCACGTCCGGGATGCTGATCAGCGCCCGCGATCTGCTCCTGCGTCAGCCGCAGCCGACAGAAAGTGACATCCGGGACGCGCTGGCAGGCAATATCTGCAGGTGCACCGGCTATTCCGGAATCGTTCGTGCGGTCCAGCTTGCCGCGGTGCGGCTGACCGAAATTGGAGGGTGAGATGGTGACGAAGCTTTTTGATCTGACGCGCCGGCAGACCCTGCTGTCCGGAGCTGCCGCCGCTGCGGGGGTTCTGGCACCCGCCACACGCGCCTTCGCCCAATCGGCGGATGCGGTGAAGCTGGCCCTTGAATTCAGAATTTACGGAGGCAATGCGCCAAGCTTCTATGCGATCGAGCGCGGAATTTTTAAAGATCTGAATCTCAATGTCACGGCAGATGGCTCATCAGGTTCCGGCGAGGCGATCACGAGAGTGGCCTCAGGGGCCTATGAATTCGGCCTCGCCGACGCATCGGCTGTCGTCGAGTTTGCCGGACGCAATCCCGATGCGGCACCCAAGATCATCATGCCGATCTTCGACGTCTTCCCGGCCGTGGTTCTCAGTCTCAAGCGGAAGCCGATCAGGTCGCTGCAGGATCTCGTCGGCGCCAAGCTTGGCGTTGGCACGGCGGACGCGGGGTCGAAAATCCTGCCGGCCCTGTTCGCGCGCAACAACATCGACCCCAAGAGCGTCAATCGCATCACCCTGGATGTGAAGCTGCGTGACACGATGTTGCTCAGGGGGGATGTCGATGCCGTGATCGCCTTTGACTATACGGCTATTTTCAACCTGATGGACAATGGCATTCCGATCGAGGATGTGACGCTGCTCTATTATCACAGCTTCGGCTTCAACTTTTTCGGCAATTCCCTGATCACCAGCCCACAGATGATCAAGGACAAGCCGGATGTCGTGAAGCGCATGGCGCTCGGCATTGCGCGATCCTGGACGGGCGCACACAAGAACCGTGACCAGGCGACCGAGGCCGTGATGAAACGCGACAAGCTGCTCAATCCGAAGATCGAACGGGCGCGCATGGACTGGGTCATCGACCGGCTGATCCGTACGGAAAATGTGCGCAAGAACGGCCTTGGCGCTTTCGAAATGAAGCGTGTCGAGGAATCGATTGGCGTTCTCGCAGACGGTCTTGGCCTTCCCGTGAGGCCGACGCCGCAGAGCCTGCTCGACCTGACTTTCATGCCGGCCGCATCCGACCGGGCGATGGGCTGAGAGAGGCCGGGACATGTCGACCTTGCAGCAGAGCATGGCTTCGGACGCTTTCGTCGCGTTCGAAGACGTTGCGCTCAGATACGGGGATGAGAACGGCACACTCGCCTTGTCCGCCGTGAACCTTTCCATCCAGAAGGGCCAGTTCGCGGCCATTGTCGGGCCGTCGGGCTGCGGCAAGTCGTCGTTCATGAAACTGGCGACCGGGCTGTGCCTGCCAACGTCCGGGTCGATCCGTGTCGCCGGCGCGCCCGTGAAAGGGCCGCTGAAGATCACGGGCATGGCGTTTCAGAATCCGACGCTTCTGCCCTGGCGGGACACTTTGGGCAATGTCATGCTTCCGCTCGAGATCGTCCAGCCCCATCGGAGTCGCCTGAGAGCCGAGCGAGACCATTATGAAGCTCACGCAAAGGCTATTCTGGCGACAGTGGGCCTGGCCGGGTTCGAGCAGAAACACCCGTGGATGCTGTCGGGCGGGATGCAGCAGCGCGTGAGTCTTTGTCGCTCTCTCATTCACGATCCCCAGCTTCTCATGCTCGACGAACCCTTCGCGGCGCTTGATGCTTTCACGCGCGAGGAACTCTGGTCGGTCTTGCAGGATCTGTGGATGGAGAAGCAATTCACCTGTATTCTCGTGACCCATGATCTGCGCGAGGCAGCCTTTCTGGCCGACGTGGTCTTTGTCATGTCCGCGCGGCCCGGGCGCGTGATCTCGACGCATCCGGTGGACCTCCCGCGCCCGCGGACGGTCGACAGCACCTTTGATCCTCGGTTCACGGAGATCGTCCAGAAGATCCGGTCAGAGATCGCTCAGGGTCGCAAGGACGCTGCGGCGCAAGCGAGCGCAGTGCAGGGGGTGGAATCATGACGCCAAAGCAGCAGAGGCTTGCTGAAAAAGCCGCGCCCTGGGTGGTGATCGCTGGATTGCTCACCCTGTGGCAGGCGGCCATTCTCATCTTCAACCCCAAGCCATTCATCCTTCCCTCGCCCCTGCTCGTCTACCACTCGTTTCTTGCCTATCGCGAACCGATCATGGAACATGCAATCTTCACTCTCACCAACACCCTGATCGGTTTTGCCATCGGTATTGTGGTGGGCGGACTGCTTGGTATTTTCATCGGCATGTCGCGCTTGATCTATGCGGGCTTCTACCCATTGCTGATCGGCATCAACTCCGTCCCGAAAGCAGCTGTCGTTCCGGTGCTTGTCATCTGGCTCGGCATTGGGTCTCCACCAGCCATTGCGACTGCTTTCCTGCTTTCATTTTTTCCGATAGCAGTGAATGTGGCGGCGGGCCTTGCGACCGTGGAGCCGGAACTCGAAGATGTGCTGCGGTCCCTTGGTGCATCAAAGTTCGACGTGCTGACCAAGATCAGCCTGCCGCGCAGCCTTCCTTATTTCTTCGCGTCGCTGAAAGTTGCCGTGACGCTCGCCTTCGTCGGTACGGTGATTTCAGAAACGCTCGCGTCGAATGACGGCATTGGCTATATGATGCTGCAGGCGGCATCGCAGTTCCGGACGCCGCTGATGTTTGCCGGGCTGATCGTCATCGCCGCCATGGGCATCGGGACCTATTTGGTGTGTGCCTTTATCGAGGTGCGCATGACGGGATGGTCCGTCCGCAAGCCGACCCCCTCCGTTGGCGGCGGCTGATCTGAGCCTCTCTTTCAGGTGCCCTTGTCGGGCACCTGATTACGGCAAGCGCCACATCCCGCAAAGCATGTTCGCCCGCAGCCCGCGTGTTACGCGGCACCTGACCTCCGTCGTCGTGGATGTGGTCCCAAATGCCGCAATTCTCTTCACTCATGATGTTCGAGAAGCGCTTTAAAGCGCATCCCTCAGCACCTCTGTGCGTCGCATGCCGGACCCAAAGCAAGCAGCTTTAAAAACAGTCAGATGCCGCGTTAAGTACCTGCTGAAATTCATGATCTCGACAGGTCAGGGCGTGGATGATAATTTAAGAAGGCCTGATGTTAAAAGCACTGATCAAGAAACATTGTTTTCATCGGAAGGTCAGCAGTAACGGGGCGAGCCATCATACTTGTTACGGGATTGCGCAAAAAACAAGCTCATGGAGCGATGAAGTTTGATGGTTTTGTGAGCATGTAAATCATCTCGTTCAAAGTGAGGGGATCATGAAAAAATATGTCGCAATTCTATGTCTAGCAGTCGGTTTTATCGGTCTTGAAGCCAGCCAGGCCAGTGCGGCTTACTGCGAAGCACGTGGCACAACTGGAGCTTCAGGGTGGGGCCGTTCCGCAAATCTTGGGCAGGCTCGACGCATAGCCTTGCGCGAATGCGCCATACGGACTCCCCGGCGAGCGGTATGCCGGATCATGTACTGCAACCGCTAGGGCTGAAGGCCCCATTGCTTATGCGGCCGGTTGCGCGACATGTGTCATGAGCGCTCCGGTTCGCCCGTTTGATGGTGACGCCCCAAGCTGCGGGCGATTTTGAAAGGTAAAAATTTCACATGTCTTCTATCGAAAACCGCACCCTTTCAGCGCGACTTCGTAGCGCCTTTCAGAGCCTCGTTTTCGCATTCGTGGCCTTTACCGCATCGCTGGCTGCGGCGAACGACACGTCGGGGCTACAGCGGTTTGAGGCCATCCTGCCGGCCTTGCAGGGTGAATTGAAAACCGGTGGTGCGGAATTGCGCGTCGGGTCAATGACGCAAATCGGCGTCAATGGTTTCGCCCTGAATGATTTTGTCCTGACCTGGCCC
>CAIWVR010000424.1 GCA_903916165.1 uncultured Hyphomicrobiales bacterium
GTCGTCTTGCCGGACCCCGACGGCCCGAACAAGGCGGTCACGCCCCGCCCCGGCGCGACGAATTCCGCGTCGAGGTCGAAGCCGCCGAGCCGGTCGCGAAACGCGGCGTGAATACGATCATTGCCGCTCATGCGCCGACCCGCGCAACACGCTTCTCGATGAGCGTCATGGCGAGGATGACGGTGAAGGCAAACACGACCATGCCACCTGCCAGAAGGCTCGCCTCGCGCCACTGGCCCGTTTCCACATAATCGAAGATTGCCACCGACAAGACCTTGGTCTGGCCCGGAATGTTCCCGCCAATCATCAGCACGACGCCAAACTCGCCAACCGTATGCGCAAAGCCGAGCACCGCGCCTGTCAGAAACCCCGGCCGTGCAAGGGGAACCGCAACTGTCCAGAACGCGCGCAGGGGCGAGGCCCGCAAGGTGGCGGCCACTTCGAGGGGCCGTTCGCCCATGGCCTCAAAGGCGTTGCGGATGGGTTGCACGACGAAGGGCATGGAATAGAGCACCGAGCCGATCACCAGCCCCGTAAAACTGAAGGCCAGTGTCCGCCCGCCCCACAGGCTTGCGATCTGTCCGCCCGGCCCCTGCGGCCCAAGCGCAACGAGCAGATAGAAGCCGAGCACGGTGGGCGGCAGCACGATGGGCAAGGCGACCACGCTCGCCACGCCCTCCTTCCACCAGGCCCGCGAGCGTGCGAGCCACCAGGCGAGCGGCGTTCCGACAATCAGCAGGATGAGCGTGGTGAGCCCCGCCAGCTCGATGGTCAGGCGGACAGAAATCCAGATGTCGGCAGGCAGGATCGGCATGACGAACTAGCTTTCAGGGTCGCTGGCATAGCCGAATTTTTGCACGATGGCCTTGCCGTCCGGGCCTTTCAGGAAGGCGAGAAAGGCCAGCGCGGCTTGGCTGGTTTGCGCCTTTTTCAACAGCACGGCATCCTGACGGATGGGCGTGTATAAATTCTGTGGCACTGCCCAGCGCGAGCCACCCGTGTGGCCCGCAAGCTGCGCGGCTGCGACGAAACCCAGTTCCGCATTGCCGCTGTCGATGAACTGGAACGCCTGCGCAATGCTGTTGCCCTGCACGATCTTTGGTTCGACCTTGGCGAAAATGCCGAGCGCCTTCATGGCCTCGAGGGCGGCGGAACCATAGGGGGCCGCTGTCGGGTTGGCGATGGCGATCTTGTTGAAGGCGGCGGCTTTCAGCGTCTCTTCGCCTTTCACATAGCCCGGATCCCTGCTCCACAGGACGAGCTTGCCAATGGCATAGGTGAACCGGCTGGAGGCGACGCCAAGACCCTCGTCGACCAGCTTTCTGGGCCGCTCATCATCGGCGGACAACAGGATCTGGAACGGCGCCTCCTGCGTGATCTGCATATAGAGCTGCCCGGATGAGCCGAAGCTCAGGACGGCCTCGTGGCCCGTCTTCTGCCGGAAGGCGGTGGCGATCTCCTTTGCCGCATCGGTGAAATTTGCCGCGACGGCGACATGCGTCTGTCCGGCAAAGGCTGGCGCTACAGGCGATCCCGCAACGACAAGACCCACGGCCAGGAGCAAGGCTTTCACAGGCAACATGCGACAGGTCCCTTCCTTCAGTCGATGGCGAGAATGACATGCGCAGCGTCGAAGATCGCGCAGGCGGGCTGGCCTGCACCGAGACCAAGGTCGCGCGCGCTCCGGGCCGTGATCGACGCGGTGAGGCTTTTCCCGCCGCCAATGTCGAGCGTGACTTCGGCGTTCACCGCATTGGCCTCGCAGCGGCTGACGACGCCCGCAATACAATTGCGGGCCGAGACGGCGGGCGGGCGCAAGCCGGGCGCGATCAGGACGAAGGACGCCTTGATCAGCACGATCACGCCGCGCCCGACCACCAGCCCGAGATCGCGCAGGCTGCCCGCGGTGACGAGCGCGCGGATCACCGTTTCCGGCGAAACCGCGACGGCAATTTCTGCGGCGAGATCGTCGCTCACGATGTCGGCGACCGTGCCGCGCAGGGCATTGCGTGCGCTGGTCTTCATCAGCAATCCCGAGATCAGGTTGAGGGGTGTCACGCCGGTGCCCGCGAGATCGGGCTCGAGCGCGCGCATCACGCGCGCCATTTCCGCTTCCATCCGGTGATAGGCCTCGATCACGCGCAGACCGGTTTGCGTCAGGACCGCGCCGCCCCCGGCCTTGCCGCCGGCGCGCTTCAGGAGAAGCGGCTGGCCAAAGAGATTGGCCATGGCGTCGAGCCCGTCCCACGCTGCCTTATAGGTCAGGCCGACCGCCCGGGCACCAGCGGTGATGCTGCCTTCACGCGCGACGGCTTCAAGCAAGCGGATCCGGTCGCGCCCGATATTGGGCGTGTCCGGGCTGGTCAGGGTGACAAGGGCTTCGATCGTCAAGGGTCCGCTCACGTCATATATTCAATCTATATGACGATAGATCGGAGCAAAACAAAAGCCGGAAATATCCCGTGTCGTCACTATGCAATCTGGCCCCGCGCGGACCGCATGCGTTGACGATCTTCGCGGCCGGTCACTAGAGTGACCTCAACAAGAACCGTTTCAACGAAATCTGGGGGGAAGACACATGAGGCTGCTCGGGAAACTGCTCGCATCCACGTCGATCTGCATCGGGCTGGCGCTGCCCGCAATGGCGGCCAGCCTGTCGGGTACGGTGCAGGGCCGGGACGGCAAGCCCATCATGGGCGTCTTCGTGACCGCGGAGAATACGAAAACCAAAATCTCCGTGCACGTGCTCTCCAGCGCTGAAGGCACGTATCTCGTTCCCAATCTGGAGGCGGCGACCTACGATGTGCGCATCGATGCCATTGGCTGGAAGGCCATCCTGAAGGCGGGGCTCCCGATCACCGGCGATGCCAAGGCCACGGCCAATTTCGTCGTCGAGAAGCGCCCGGTCGCGTGGAGCGAGCTCAGCACCTGGCAGGGCCGGCAGCTGCTGCCGAAAACCGAAGCGCACAACCTCACACACAAGGACCCGTTCTTCACGAACTGCTTCCAGTCCTGCCATTCGTTCCAGAACAGGATGGCCGTGGGAGAGCGGACCTATGAAGGCTGGCTCGAACGCGTCCAGTATATGAGCGAGGCGATGATGGCCGGCGACGGGCGTCGCCTCAAGCCTGAGGATATCGAGGACACGGCGAGACATCTGACGGTGCTCTTCGGCCCGAATTCGCCCAAGCCCGCCTCGCCCGAACAGGTGCCCGGCTATCAGGCCACGGTGAAGACCTTCACGCCACAAGCCATGAACATTGTCTACGTCGAATATGATCTTCTTGCAGACCGCGGCATGGGCCCGTGGAGCGCCGTCGAAGCGCCCGATGGCAAGATCTGGATCCCCTATTACGGTCGCGGGAACGCAGTGGTGCGCCTCGATCCGGACACTGGCGCCATGACACCCTTCCGCCTCCCGTTCGAGGAGACGGCCGGCATTCACTCGGTCTATCCGGCCAAGGACGGAACCATCTGGTTTGTCGAGACGGCACTGGGCAAGATTGCGCGGCTCGAACCGACGACCGGCGAGATCACCGAATTCCAGAGCCCGCGCACCAGCGACGGCAAGCGTGTCGGAGCGCACACGATCCGCGTCGACGATTCCGGGATCGTCTGGGTCAGCGGCGGGCCAGTCATTACGCGCTTCAACCCCAAGTCGGGCGAGTGGAAACACTTCCCGCTCGCAGGCACCTATGGCAATGAAAGCGCGCCGGACGGCAGCCAGTGGTTCACTGCCTTCCGCGACAAGGGACCAATCGGCCGGGTCAAG
Source organism: uncultured Hyphomicrobiales bacterium (assembly GCA_903916165.1). GTDB lineage: Bacteria > Pseudomonadota > Alphaproteobacteria > Rhizobiales > Beijerinckiaceae > Terripilifer. The sequence continues at coordinate 3,773 of CAIWVR010000424.1, forward strand.
GACGATGTCCTGACGACGTTCCAGCCGCCGACGAACGGCAAGCCGCAGCGTCTTGTTATCGCCAAGGACGGCACGATCTGGTTCACCGAGCGGCAAGGCAACAAGCTTGGCCACCTCGACCCTGTCACCGGCACCATCCAGGAATATGCGCTGCCCGGTCCGGAGGCGAGCCCCTACGCCATCAACATCGATGCGCAGGGCATGATCTGGTATCCGTCGCATGAGATGGACACGATGAACCGCTTCGATCCAAAAACCGGTGATGTGACCGAATATCCCTACCCCCATGCAGAAATGGCGATGCGCGAGTTCTTCGTCGATTCCAAGGGGCGCATGTGGTACGGCGGCTCAACGACCAACAAGGTCGGTTATTTCTACTTGGCTCAGGCTGCCAAGTAGGACCTGCCAAGTAGGACCTGCCAAGTAGGACCTGCCAAGCAGGACCTGCCAAGCAGGACCTGCCAAGCAGGACCTGCCGACAAGTTCTGGCTGCAAGACCCATGCGCCGCGCGATGATCTGAAGCCCAGCATCGCGCGGGCGGACTTGGCCTATAGACGAAAGGTCAATACCGCAA
>CAIWVR010000425.1 GCA_903916165.1 uncultured Hyphomicrobiales bacterium
ACATGACCCTTCAGCACCGGAAAATCGCGCAGGCGCGGCGGTGTTACGTCGCCCGGGCGCGACAGCATGACGGTCACGTCAAGCCGGTCGGCGAGGCACCGGCCCGCCTCGATGGCGGTTTCGTCGCGGCCATAGACCAGCACGACGCCCTCGCTTTGCAGCGAGACAAGCGAGATCGGTGGCATCTCCACCTGCGCGGCGGCGATCAGGGCGGCGGTCTTCGGGCCGGCGGCGGCGGCGTCCTTCGACCAGCCGCCGGTCTCGCGGATGTTGACGAAGGTCAGCGGGGCCGCAGCGCCCGCGTCCTCGGCCAATTCGGTGAAGAGAGCGGCCTCCTGCGTGCAGGTGACAGTGATGGGCGCACCGTCGGCTAGCGCGGCGCGAAACAGGGCGAGCTGAGACCCGCAGAGCTGGTCGGCGCGCTGAAACGCGCCGCAGCCCTTGGCGAGGGCCGCCTCGTCGAGCGGCATGGTCCGCTCGCAGGAACAGACAAAAAGCTTGGAAGCAGCGCCGCCCATGCGTGGAAACTCCAGAAGCGGCCGATCTGCCGCCGCCCCTAGATAAGCAAAGCGCGGGCGGAAGGGTATGGGGGAGACGGGGGAAATCTCAATGAGGGAGAGACAATCGAGACCTAATGTAGGACATTTTCCTCTACAAAGGACTTTTGTCTGGAAGGATCCCCGCCCCGATTCACGCCGGAGTAGCTAGAGTGGTCTTCAAACTTCGTCATTGCGAGGAGCGAAGCGACGCGGCAATCCATCTTTCTTTCCGTCCCTCGCTGGCGACGGGGACGCGTCCGGCGGCAGCCTCCCGGAGATGGATTGCCGCGTCGCCTTCGGCTCCTCGCAATGACGAGTGTGAAACATTTCTCAGGTCCAAATTCCTAAGTTTGGGGGGTGCTGGCCGCCATGGATTGCCGCGTCGGCCTTCGGCCTCCTCGCAATGACGACTTGGGTGGCATCCGCACCCCCCCAACTTGACTGTCGGCACCAACCCACTACGTGCTGTCACACCCACACAGCCTGAGCGCCCCGCACCCCATGCCCGAAACCTCCCCCCTCGATCTCCCGCCCGGCTTTGCCGCCGTGACGCTTCGCGAAAGCGGGGATGCCTTTGCCCATGCCAAATCCATTGCGGCCGAGCAGGGGGCGGGCACGCTGGTCTGGGTGCGGCGCTACGATCTGCTGGAATTCGCCGTCGTGCTGGAGCCCGACGAGCCGCTGGCCAGCGCGCGGCGGGCGCATTTTGCCGCCATGAACGCCATTGCCGATGCGCTCGCCGCCCATTGCCCGCCCGAGCGGCAGGTCGAGTTTCGCTGGCCCGATTCCGTGCTGTTCGACGGCGGGCTGGTCGGTGGCCTGCGGCTCGGCTGGCCGGAGGATTGCGCCGAGGACGCCGTGCCCGATTGGCTCGTCACCTCGATCATGCTGCGCACGGCGGACCTCTCCCATGTCGAGACGGGCCTCGTGCCCGGCGCCGTGTCGCTGACCTCCGAAGGGTTTGAAATGATCGAGACCGAGGCGCTGGTCGGCTCCTTCGCGCGGCATCTGATGACCCATTTCGACCGCTGGAAGGAACGCGGCTTCAAATCCGTCGCGCTGGATTTCTTCACGCGCCTGCCGCCCGGCAAGGCCGGCGAGCGCCGCGCTATCGATGGCCATGGCGACCTGCTGGTGCATGCGCCGCTGGACCGTGGCGAGCCGACGCGCACCCCGCTCGTCCCGGCACTTGTGGCCGCGGCATGGTATGACGCCACGCAAGACGCGCCGAAACTGCAGGCCATGCCATGAGCAAGCTTCCGCGCACATTGCGGCTCGACCCCTCCGACACGTTCATCTTCGAGCGCGCGGCGGAGCCGGGCGAATGGGCCATTTCGGGCTCGTTCATCTTCTGGGATGTCGATCCCGACACGCTCGGTCCCAAGCACCGCGCGGCGCTGCGCGCGGGCTTCCTCGGTCTCTCCTCCTTCGGCTGGTCGACGCTGTGCATCGTGACGCCGGTGACGGCGCAGGACCGCGCCGCCCTTGTCGAGGATCTCGCCGCCCGGCTGATGCAGGCTTTCGGTGCGCCGACGCTGGACGAGGCGCACGCGGCCGCGGAAGAGGAAATCGCCTTTGCCGAGGGACTTTGCGATCATCCCGAGGGCACGGTTCTGGCCGTGCAGCGGCAGGTGGAGGGCGGCGAGATCCGCGAGCGCTTCCGCACGCTGCATGCGCGCGAAAAGGACGCCTCTGGCCGTGACG
>CAIWVR010000426.1 GCA_903916165.1 uncultured Hyphomicrobiales bacterium
CTGGTGCCCGCGGCTGAATGCGGCAAAAAATGGATTGCTTTGCTCCGCTCGCAATGACGGCAGGAGGCTATGCAAAGTCTCCCTCTTGCAGAACAAACCAAAAACAGCTAGCTTTGTTCACGCTTTGTTTAGCCGATTCCGGTATCGATAAAGCGCCTGCGTCGGGAACGCCCTTGGGGCGGCTGGACGGCCTGTGATCGAGGGACAGACCCATGCTGACGAAAAAGCAGAGCGAACTTCTCCGCTTCATCAACGAGCGGCTGAAGGAGACAGGTGTCCCACCCTCGTTCGACGAGATGAAGGATGCGCTCGACCTGCGGTCGAAGTCGGGCATCCACCGGCTCATCATGGCGCTGGAAGAGCGCGGCTTCATCCGCCGCCTGCCCAACCGGGCGCGTGCGCTGGAAGTCCTGCGCCTGCCCGATTCCACCGCGCCCACGCCGCGCCCGCAAAAATTCTCGCCCTCCGTCATCGAGGGCGACCTCGGGCGCATTCGCGCCCTGCCCCAGAACGCGCATGACGACGACGAGGGCGACATGCAGAGCGCCATGATCCCGGTCATGGGCCGCATTGCGGCCGGCGTGCCGATCTCGGCGATCCAGTCGCGCACGCACACCATTCCCATGCCGCCCGAATTTCTGGGACTTGGCGACCATTTCGCGCTGGAAGTGCGCGGCGATTCCATGATTGAGGCGGGCATTTTCGACAATGACATGGTCATCATCCGCAAGCAGGACACCGCCGAGACCGGCGACATTGTGGTGGCGCTGATCGACGACGAGGAAGCCACCCTGAAGCGCCTGCGCAAGCGGGGTGCCTCATTGGCGCTGGAGGCGGCCAACCCCGCCTATGAGACCCGCATCTTCGGGCCAGATCGCGTGCGCATCCAGGGCAAGCTGGTGAGCCTGCTGCGAAAGTATTGACCCGTCATTGCGAGCCGAAGGCGAAGCAATCCAGAAGCCGCGGATGATGGACCAGCCGCCTGAAGCGCGCATTTCGGGTCACGCTGGAGACTCGGGACGAGATTGCTTCGCTCCGCTCGCAATGACGGCCTAATCCGCAACAAACGCCTGCATGTCCGCGTCGTCGTCGCGCGCCGCGTCGGCATCACGCGTATCGCGCGCCTCCCGTGCGGGCGGGCGCGTGAAACGAGGCGCCCGGCGCGGATGCCAGGGGCGCTCGACGCTGGCGCTGCGCGCGGTGCGCAGCATCAGCTCTCCAGCCGCGCCGAGCCGCAATTCCGTCGCGCCACGTTCCGCGAGCGCCGCGCCATCGATCACCAGCTCCGGCCCGGCGCAACGATCAAACACATGCAACCTTGTGACGAGAATGTCGGCGCGGGCGCAATCCTCCGCCAGCGCGGCTGGCTGCAGAACAAGCGCGACGGTGCGCCCGTCGACCAGCCGGGTCACGCAGCCCGCAGGATCGCAGCGGCTCGCGCCCGCCAGATCCGGCGTGCCGGGCTTGCGTGGATCGGCATCGCCCAGCAGCCATTGCGAGACCGCAAAATCATTGCCCTTGCCATTCAGAATCTCGAAACGCCCGGACAGGCCGCGCACGGCGAGCGAGCGGCCGGCGGCATCGACGGCGAGATCGGGCGGGCGCGCATCTTGCGCCATCATCAGGCCAAGCGCCGCGACAGGAACCCCGAGAGTGCGAAGACCGCTGCGCCACAGCGTCAACCACAAGATCCCGAATGTGATCACGAGCAGCGCGCCGACCCCAAAGCCCTCGACGTGGCGCGTCGATCCCGCAATGCCCGAGACATGCCGTGAGACCTCCATCATGCCGGTGATTCCGGCCCCCATGAGCGACCAGACCGGTCCATCGAGCCCGAAGGGTCCCAGCACCACGCCCAGCACAGCCATCGGCATGACGATGAATTCGACAAGCGGCAGGGTGAGGAAATTGCCGATCAGCGAATAGGGGTTGATGCGGTGGAAGTGAAAGCTCGCATAGGCACCTGTCGCCAGCCCCGCGACAAAGGTCGTCAGCAGCATGATTGCCAGCGCGCGGGCGAGCCGCGCCAGCCACCCCTGCCCGCGCTCGCCCGGCGCTGCGCCAGGGCTGCGCTCAAACAGGGCGATCATTGCCGCGACGGCGGAAAATGACATCTGGAAGCTCGGCCCCATCACGCTTTCCGGCTCCCGCGCCATGACCAGCAGCGCGGCGAGGGCGAGATTGCGCATCGACAGCGCCGGCCGGTCGAAGAGCACCGCGCCGAGCATGACGATAATCATGATCAACGAGCGCTCGGTGGCGACCTCCGAACCGGCGAAAATGCAATAGGCCGTCGCCCCCAGCATGGCGAAAAGCGCGCTGATCTTCTTCACCGGCCAATGCAGCGCGATCATCGGCGACAGCGCGAGAAGCGCGCGCGATGTCCACATGAACAGCCCGGCAGCGAGCACCATGTGCAGGCCGGAAATTGAAACAACGTGATAAATGCCCGCGCCGCGCAGGACTTCATTGGCAGCCTCGCTGATCAGGCCGCGCTTGCCGGTGACCAGTGCCGCCGCCACCGCGCCATCGTCGCCGCCAATGGCGCTGGCGATCCGCAATGTCAGGTCGTTGCGCGCGCGGTCGATGGCGGCATTGAGGCGCGCGATAGTCGTGACCTCGAAGGCCTGAGCCTCGCTCACCCGCGAGATCACGCTGCCGACGCCGCCAATGCCCTGATAGAAGGCCTCGCGCGCAAAATCATAGCCGCCGGGTTCCGAGGGTTCGGCCGGCGGCACAAGGCGCATCGTGGCCGTGATGAAAGTGCCCGCGCGCAGGCCGTCGAGCGCGCGCACCGTGACGCGCAGCCGCGACGGCAAGGCATCCGCTGCCAGCCCCTCGATGGCACCCACACGCAGCAGCAAGCGCCCGCCTGTCTTGCGGTTGTCGACGGTCTCCACAAAGGCCGTGACCTTGGCGACCTTGATGGCGGACAGTACCGGCGCGCTGACCATAACCGTGCGGAGGGCGGCCGAGGCAAATCCGGCGAAGAGAAAAGCCAGGGCGAGGCTCAGCCGCGAGACGCCGAGCCCGCCGCGCCACCGGCTCCACAGGCAAGCCGACGCCATCAGGCCCGTGGCGATGAGGGGGGCCACCGGCGAAGGCTCCCGCGCGGCGGCGAAATAGCAAAGGATCCCGACGAGAAAGAACACCGGGAGCCACAGAAACAGCCGCCGCTCGCGGACTTCCTGGGAAACCATGGCCGCCAGGCCTGCGCTGAGCGCGGCCCGCACCCCCACCCTCCGGGGGCTTTGGCCCGCGCGCCAGAGGCCCAGGCTGAAGCCGGGCGCGTCTTGCAGGACATTGGAAAAAACTGGCCGCACGAAATCGCTCACTCGAAACACGAACGCCGCAGGCTGCAATCATATTCCCGCCCCGCGCCCGGCCATGCTACACGCTCGGCGCAATCGATCCATCCTTTCCAAACCGAAGAGCCGCCCGCATGAGCCAACCCGTGGTCACCCGCTTCGCCCCGTCTCCGACCGGGTTCCTGCACATCGGCGGCGCGCGCACGGCCCTGTTCAACTGGCTCTTCGCCCGCCACAATGGCGGCACCATGCATTTGCGCATCGAGGACACGGACCGCGAGCGCTCCACCGATGCCGCGATCACAGCAATCATCGACGGGCTCGACTGGCTGGGTCTCAAGTGGGACGGCGACACGATCTATCAGTTTGCCCGCGCCGCCCGCCATGCGGAAGTCGCCCACGGCCTCTATGACAAGGGTCTCGCCTATAAATGCTATGCGAGCGCCGCAGAACTCACCGACATGCGCGAGCTCGCGCGCAAGGAGGGGCGCCCGCCGCGCTATGACGGGCGCTGGCGCGATCTTGGCGGCACGCAGGCCGAAGCTGATGCCGTGGCCGAAGGCCGCAAGCCCGTCATCCGCCTGAAGGCCCCGCGCGAGGGCGAGACCGTGATCGACGACAAGGTGCAGGGCCGCGTCGTGTTCCCCAACAAGGATCTCGACGATCTCGTCCTGCTGCGCTCGGACAATACGCCGACCTATATGCTCGCCGTCGTCGTCGACGACCATGACATGGGCGTCACCAACATCATCCGCGGCGACGACCATCTCACCAATGCCGCGCGCCAGAAGCAGATCTACGAGGCGCTGGGATGGGGCGTGCCGATCATGGCGCATATCCCGCTGATCCACGGGCAGGACGGCGCCAAGCTGTCCAAGCGCCACGGCGCGCTCGGCGTCGAGCAGTACCGGGCGCTCGGCTTCCTGCCAGCCGCCCTGCGCAATTACCTCGTCCGTCTGGGCTGGAGCCAGGGTGACCGCGAATTTTTCACGACGGACGACATGGTCGAAGCCTTCGATCTCGCGCAGGTCGGCCGGTCCGCCGCCCGCTTCGACCTCGTCAAGCTCGAGAACATGAACGGCCATTATATGCGGGCCACCTCCGACGCGGAGCTGACGCAGGCGCTGATCGACACCCTGCCCTATCTCGCTGGCGGCGACGACCTGGCAGGCAAGCTTGACGACAGCCTGCGCGCGCAGATTGAGAAGGCCATGCCCGGCCTGAAAGAGCGCGCGAAAACCCTGGTTGAACTGCTTGATGGCACACGCTTTCTATATGCGGCGCGCCCGCTCGCAATGGACGCCAAGGCGCAGGAGATTCTCGACAAGGGACGCGAACATCTGCCCCACCTCATTGCCCGGTTGGAAACCGTCACGGAATGGAGCGCTGGCGCGGCGGAGGCAGCTGTGCGAGCCTATGCGGAGGAGACCGGTGCCAAGCTCGGACAGGTTGCGCAGCCCCTGCGGGCCGCATTGACCGGACGCGGCACCTCGCCGGGCATTTTCGACGTTCTCGAGGTGCTTGGGCGCGACGAAAGTTTAAGCCGATTGCGCGATCAGGCGACCGCGTAACCTACTGAATCGGCGGGCACGGCATGGATCGTGCTTGCCTTATTCCCGCCTTGAACAGGGATCGCGGATGCGATAGCTGTTCGGCGGCGCAATAAAACGTTCTTCCGGCGAGAGCATGGTGGCTTGCACCGGGGCGGAGCAGAAAAAGGCATTCACATGAGCGCGAAAACCGGTTCCATCACTCTCGACGGCAAGAATGTTCAGCTTCCCGTCAAATCCGGCACGATCGGCCCTGACGTCCTCGACATCGGCAAGCTCTACGCGCAGACCGGCGCCTTCACCTATGATCCCGGTTTCACCTCGACCGCCTCGTGCGAGTCCGCCATCACTTACATCGATGGCGACGAGGGTATTCTGCTGCATCGCGGCTATCCGATCGAGCAGATCGCCGAACACGGCGACTTCCTGGAAACCTGCTACCTGCTGCTGTACGGCGAGCTGCCGACCGCCCTGCAGAAGCAGGACTTTGACTATCGTGTTACGCGCCACACAATGGTGCACGAGCAGATGGCCCGCTTCTTCCAGGGCTTCCGTCGCGACGCGCATCCGATGGCCGTCATGGTCGCAGCCGTGGGCGCGCTGGCCGCTTTCTACCACGACTCGACCGACATCGCTGACGAGAAGCAGCGCATGATCGCCTCGATGCGCATGATCGCGAAAGTGCCGACGCTCGCCGCGATGGCCTATAAATACACGATCGGCCAGCCCTTCGTTTACCCGAAGAACTCGCTCGACTACACGGCGAACTTCCTGAACATGTGCTTCGCCGTCCCCTGCGAAGATTACAAGATCAATCCCGTGCTCGCGCGCGCGCTCGACCGCATCTTCATCCTGCACGCCGACCACGAGCAGAATGCGTCAACCTCGACCGTGCGTCTGGCGGGTTCGTCGGGTGCCAATCCGTTCGCCTGCATCGCGGCCGGCATCGCCTGCCTTTGGGGCCCTGCGCACGGCGGCGCGAATGAAGCGGCGCTGAAGATGCTGTCGGAAATCGGCACCGTCGACCGCATCCCTGAGTTTATCGCCAAGGCGAAGGACAAGAACGATCCGTTCCGCCTGATGGGCTTCGGACATCGCGTCTACAAGAACTACGATCCGCGCGCCAAGATCATGCAGAAGACCTGCCACGAGGTCCTGTCCGAACTCGGCATCAAGGACGACCCGCTGCTCGAAGTCGCGATGGAACTCGAGCGCATCGCGCTCAGCGATTCCTACTTCATCGAGAAGAAGCTCTATCCGAACGTCGATTTCTATTCGGGCATCACGCTCAAGGCGATGGGCTTCCCGACCTCGATGTTCACCGTCCTCTTCGCCGTCGCCCGCACGGTCGGCTGGATCGCGCAGTGGAAGGAAATGATC
>CAIWVR010000427.1 GCA_903916165.1 uncultured Hyphomicrobiales bacterium
ATCGCGCGCTTTCATACCGTCCCCTCCCCTGATGTGTTGGGGAGGATTTTTACAAGATTTGCATCGTCATTGCGAGGAGCGAAGCGACGAAGCAATCCATCTGACGGCCATCACCCGAAGATGGATTGCCGCGTCGCCTCCGGCTCCTCGCCATGACGAATTTCGCCGTCCTTGACTCTTTGCGCCAACCCCGGAATCTATAAGGGAACAAAACACGAACGAAAGTCACCCAACCGATGTCCGCCAGCGGCAGTTCGGACCGAATCCGCACTCTCCGCGAGACTCTTGCGGGGCTTGAACAGGCCGGGGGCGGCATGGCCCCCGCGCCTGTGCGCACACTTGCCTTCGGGCAGGAGAGCTGCACGCTCGACCGGCTGCTGGGGGGCCTGTTCAGCGGTGCGCTCTATGAGGCGGCGCCCGCACGGATGGGCGATCTCGCCGCCGCCACCGGCTTCGCGCTGGCGCTCGCGGTGCGGTTCGCCGCCAGCCATGATGGCCCGATCCTGTGGATGAGCGACGAATTCTCGCTGCGCGAGAATGGCGCCCCCTATGGGCCGGGCGTGGCCGCCCATGGGCTCGACGTCGCGCGCCTCGTCTTCGTGCGCGCGCAAAGCGGGCCAGACCTGTTGTGGGCCATGGAAGAGGCGCTGCGCTGCGGGGCACCCTGCGCCCTCGTTGCCGATCTCGGCTCGGCCGCACGGGCCTTCGATCTCGTGGCGGCGCGGCGGCTGACGCAGGCGGCCCGCACCAGCGGCGCGCCGGCCATCCTGCTGCATCCGGCGGGCGCCTTCAGTCGTCCGCAGGCGCAGAACGGCGCCCGCATGCGGTTTGAAATCACGGCCCGCCCCTCTGTCCTGCCCGTGCAGCACACAATCCGCCCCGTCCCCGGCCCCGCGCATGTCGGCGTGCGGCTCGCCAAGCCCGGCATTGAAGCAAGAAGCGAACCTGGCCGCATGACCGGGCTCGACACCGACATCACACGCACCCTGATCTGGGACCACCGCCATGGCGTCTTCCGCGACCCGCTATCTCTCGCTGCATCTGCCGCATCTGGCGCTGGAGACCGGCGCGACAGCGCCTGATCTGGCAAGGCCGCGCGCGGCCTATGCGAAGATCAGGAGCGCCCACCGGCTCGTCGCCGCCGACGCCGCCGCGCGTCGGCTGGGGCTGTCGCCCGGCCTGTCGCTGGCCGATGCGCGCGCCATTGCGCCCGATCTCGACGCCATCGAGCACGATCCGGCTTCGCAGGCGCGCCGCCTTGAGACAATCGCCGACTGGGCGCGCCGCTTCACGCCGCTGGCCGCGCTTGATGCACCCGATGGCGTGATGCTGGATATTTCCGGTGCCGCGCATCTGTTTGGCGGCGAGGCGGCCCTGCTGCGCGACATCGAACAGCGACTGGCCCGCCAGGGCGTGACAGGGACAGGTGCCGTCGCGTCGACGCCCGAAGCCGCATGGGCGTTCGCGCGCACCAGCCGCACGAAGGTCGCGCCCGAGGATGAAAAAGCCCTGCTGCGGCTCGTCTGCGCGCTGCCGGTCGCCGCGCTGCGGCTCGACGCCGCGAGTGTCACCGCGCTGGAGCGCGCCGGTCTGAAGGTCATTGGCGACATCTACCTGCGCCCGCGCGCGCCCATTGCCGCGCGTTTCGGCGAAAAGGTGTTCGCCACGCTCGACGCCATG
>CAIWVR010000428.1 GCA_903916165.1 uncultured Hyphomicrobiales bacterium
ATGGTGCCCGCCGCCAAGATTCTCGAGGCCGCGCGGCGCGAGAATGTCGACATCATCGGCCTGTCGGGCCTCATCACGCCCTCGCTGGAGGAAATGTCCTTCGTCGCCGCGGAGATGGAGCGGCAGGGCTTTTCCGTGCCGCTGCTGATCGGTGGGGCGACAACCAGCCGCGTGCATACAGCGGTCAAGATCCACCCGAATTACAGGGGCGGCCAGACAGTCTATGTCACGGATGCGAGCCGCGCCGTGGGTGTGGTGTCAGCCCTGCTCTCGCCCGACAACAAGGCGCACTATGTCGAAACACTGCGCGCCGAATACAGGAAAGTGGCCGACGCCCATTCACGCGCCGAGCACGACAAGCAGCGCCTGCCGCTGTCGCGCGCCCGCGCCAATGCCGTGAAGATTGACTGGTCCGGGTATAAGCCCACGAGGCCGACGTTTCTGGGCACGCGCGTCTTCGGCACTTATGATGTCGCCAATCTTGCGCCCTATATCGACTGGACGCCCTTCTTCCAGACCTGGGAACTGAAAGGGCGCTTCCCCGCCATTCTCGAAGACGAGACATACGGCGAGTCAGCGCGCCAGCTTTACGAGGATGCGCAGGCCATGCTCAGGCGCATCATCGACGAGCGCTGGTTCCAGCCCAAGGCCGTGATCGGCTTCTGGCCCGCCAATGCTGTGGGCGATGACATCGCGCTCTTCACCGGCGATTCGCGCACACAGACGCGTGCAACCCTGCACACGCTGCGCCAGCAATTGCAGCGCCGCGATGGCAATCCCAATGTCGCGCTGTCGGATTTCGTCGCGCCCGCATCGAGCGGCGTGACGGATTATGTCGGCGGCTTTGTCGTCACGGCGGGCGTCGAGGAAGAACGCATCGCGGAGCGCTTCGCGCGCGCCAATGACGATTACCAGTCGATCATGGTGAAGGCGCTGGCCGACCGTATCGCGGAAGCCTTTGCCGAGCAGATGCATGAACGCGTGCGCCGCGAGTTCTGGGCCTATGCGCCCGATGAGCAGCTCACCAACGAACAGCGCATCAACGAGGCCTATCCCGGCATCCGTCCGGCGCCGGGCTATCCGGCGCAGCCCGATCACACCGAGAAGAAGACGCTGTTCGAGCTTCTCGACGCGGAGCGGCGCATTGGCGTGCGGCTGACGGAATCCTTTGCCATGTGGCCGGGCTCGTCAGTGTCTGGCCTCTATATCGCGCAGCCGGAGAGCTATTATTTCGGCGTCGCCAAGGTCGAACGCGACCAGGTCGAGGATTATGCCGCGCGCAAGGGCATGGAGGTGAGCGAGGTCGAGCGCTGGCTGTCGCCGATCCTCAATTACAACCCGGCCTCGCTGGTTCTCGACGCGGCGGAATAGCCCGCCCTCGTCATGGCGAGGTGATGGGCGACAACCACCGTCCTTGCGAGCGCTCCAGCATATTCACCGAGAACCATAAACCTCAAGTTCGTCATTGCGAGGAGCGAAGCGACGCGGCAATCCATCTTCGGGCACCATCGCAAGATGGATGGCCGCGTCGCCTCCGGCTCCTCGCCATGACAAGCAGAGTCCTCGACGCGGCTGATGCGCCCGGCTATATTTCCACCCGCACAGGGCACCAAGTCCCCGGCGGGAGGAACGACATGAGCAACAACATCAGCCTCGTCATTGCGAGGAGCGAAGCGACGAAGCCATCCATCGTCGGCCGCCATCGCAAGATGGATGGCCGCGTCGCTTCGCTCCTCGCAATGACGATGACGGGGATTGCGGCTTTACCTGCAAGCGCACGAGCCGACGCAACCGAAGATTTCTACAAGGGCCGCACGCTCAACATGATCATCGGCCTGGGCGAAGGCGGCGGTTATGATTTCTCGGCGCGGCTCGTCGCGCAGCATCTGGGCGACTTCCTGCCCGGCAAGCCAACCATCGTGCCGCGCAACATGCCAGGTGCCGGCTCCATCGCCGCCGCCGAGCACGTTTATAATATCGCGCCCAAGGACGGCGCGACCATCGCGCTGTTCCAGCCGACCTTCGTGCTCGAAAAGATCACCGACAAGGCGCGCAAGTTCGAGCCGGAGAAATTCGGCTGGATCGGCCGCGTCGACCAGGCGGTGCTCGTCGGTCTCGTCTTCAAAAGCGCCAAGGCGCAGAGCATCGACGAGATCAAGCGCACCGAGACCGTGCTCTCGGCCAATGCGGCGGCGGGCACCTCGGCGACGATTCCCTGGGCGCTGAACCGGCTGATCGGCACGAAATTCAAGGTGATCCTGGGCTATTCATCGAGCGCTGCCATGGGCCTCGCGCTCGAGCGCGGCGAGGCCGACGGCATCGGCTCGACGAGCTGGGATTATCTGCAGACGAAGCAGGAATGGTTCGACGAGAAAAAAATCAAGGTGCTCTACACGATCGCGCTGGAGCGCTATCACGAGATTCCCGACGTGCCGACCGTGCTCGAGCTCACCAATGTCGAGCAGGATCGCAACGTGCTGAAGCTGATGGCGAGCACCTCCTCCATCGGCCGCGCCTTCCTCACGACGCCCGGCGTGCCGCCCGAGCGGCTCGCGGCTTTGCGCGCCAGTTTCGAGAAGATGACAAAGGACGAGGGCTTTCTTGATGACGCCAAACGCCGCAAGCTGGGTGTCGATCCCATGGCCGGCGACAAGCTGCAGACGTTGATGTTGGATGTCTCCACGCAGCCGGACGCAGTGATCGAGGCGATGAAGAAGGCAGTCCTGCCGCCGGGGAAGGAATAGGTTTCGTCATTGCGAGGAGCGCAGCGACGCGGCAATCCATCTAGCGGCAGCCACCCGAAGATGGATTGCCGCGTCGCCTGCGGCTCCTCGCAATGACGAGGCGGATAACGCACAGCGACGGGCCTGCGTCCGCATTTTCGCCCCATTGTCTGCTATGATGGAAATATGATCTTTCGTGTCGCCGCACTCGTTCTTCTTCTGGTCAGCCCTGTCCACGCGCAAGACGCGGTGCCGGAGGGTTGCGGCTCGTGCACGGCGCTGGATCGCGTGACCATGGCGGATCCTGTCCTGCCTTTACCTCTGCCGACACCGCCGCAAAAATATGTGGCCGACAAGGGCAAGGCCTTCGAGCTGGTCGTTCCGGGCACGCAGAACACGATCACCGTCTATCACATGCCGGGTGTCGGCATGTGGGTGAGCAGTCTCGCGCCGGGCGGCATTTTTGTTCGCCCGAAGAGCAACCAGCTCGCCGTCGAAATGAAATTTTAAGGCACCACGCCCGCGATAAGATCGCGCAGCGTCATGATGGTGGAGGCATCGGCCACGCCATCCACCCGTGCGCGGCGAAAATGCCGCTGAAAGGCGCGCACCACCTGCTCGGTTCCCGCATCGAACACGCCCGTGACCGCAATTGCATAGCCATAGATCCCGAACATGGCCTGCAGCGCCTGCACCGGCTGTCCCTCGTCGCCCAGCGCAAAGAAACGTCCGCCTGCAATCGGCGCCGGCGGCACGAGATGGCCGATCCCGCGCGCATGCAGCGCGTCCCAGGCAAATAGCTCGCCCGGATCGCATTTGCGCGATGGCGCGACATCAGAATGCGCCAGCACGCGCTCCGGCCGGATCTGATGGCGGGCGCAAAGATCGGCACATAATGCGATGGTCGCCTCGATCTGCGCGGGCGCGAAGGGCGGCGATCCGCCCGCATGACCGGGATTGACGATTTCGATCCCGATCGAGCGGGAGTTGATGTCGCTCTCGCCCTTCCAGCTCGCGGCACCCGCATGCCAGGCGCGCCGCGATTCCGGGACGAGCTGCAAGATTGCGCCGTCCTCCCAGATAAAATAATGCGCGGAGACCTCGCTCAAGGGATTGGTCAGCCGCATCAGCGCCTCGGCGCCGGTCGGCATGCCAGTATAGTGGAGAATGATCATGTCCGGCGCGCCGCCCTTGCGCTCGCCATGGTTGGGCGAGGGAAAGACTTTGGCGGCGACGGGGGACTCCGGCTTGGGCTGGCTCATCCCGGCTTCATACCTGCTGGATGATGACGCGCAAAGCCTCCTGCGCTCATGATTGCAAGGCACCAAGCTAGAACAATGTCCCCTGCCCGGCTTTCGCCGGTTTTTTCGCGGCACCCTTTTTCGGCCCCGCTGCGACGCCCGCGACGGCTCCCACGCGGCCGTCCGCGAATTCGATATCAAGGCGCGCTCCGCTTTCCACATCGGCGGCGGTGCGCAGCGGGCGGCCCTGCTCGTCGCGCACCAGCGCGAAGCCGCGCGCCAGCACATTGTGGTAGCTGTAGGAGTCCAGCAGTTTGGCCAGCGCCGCGAGCCGGTCGATGCGGCGCTCCTGCGGCTTGGCTGACGCGGCGCGCAGCCGCAGGCTTGCCTGCTCCAGCTGGCGGCGGGCGTTGGCGGCGGCCTGTCTTTCCAGCGTGATGCGGCTGGCGAAGGCCCGCGTGAGACGGCCCTGCAGGTCCTCGACCTGCTGGCGCGGGCGCTGCAGAAGCAGGCGGCCGGCGCGGCGCAAATTGGCCCCCGCTTCACGCGTCTCGCCCTGACGGCGCGCAAATTCCGCCTGCGGCGAATGACGCGCCAGTAGCTGCGCGGCGCGGCCCAGCTGCAGGCTCCGCGCGCGCAGACCCGACACCATGCGCTCGGCCAGGCGCTCTCCGGCGCGGTCGAGCCGCTGGCGCGGGATCGCCACCACATCCTCACCACCGGGCAGCGCGCGCACAAGCCCGCGCAGATCGTTGCGGCGGATGTCGAGCAGGCGGCGCATGGCGGCGCGGTGGCGGGCCGCAAAGCCGGTGGTCTGCGCGAGCAGGTCGGCCTGAACGGGCACGGCCATTTCCGCCGCGGCTGTCGGCGTCGGCGCGCGCACATCGGCGGCGTAATCGATCAGCGTCGTATCGGTCTCGTGGCCCACCGCCGAGATGAGCGGAATGTCGCTGGCGGCCGCCGCGCGCACGACGATCTCCTCATTAAAACCCCAGAGATCTTCCAGCGAGCCGCCGCCGCGCGCGACGATCAGCACATCGGGGCGCGGAATGCGCCCGCCCTCGGGCAGCGCGTTAAAGCCGTCGATGGCGCGCGCGACCTCCGCCGCGCTGGTCTCGCCCTGCACCCGCACCGGCCACACCAGCACGTGACGCGGAAAGCGGTCGGCGAGGCGATGCAGGATATCGCGGATGACGGCACCAGTCGGCGAGGTGATGACGCCGATGACCTTTGGCATGAATGGCAGCAATTGCTTGCGGGCGGGATCGAACAGACCCTCCGCCCGCAGCTTTTCGGTGCGCAGGTTCAGCAGCGCAAGCAGCGCGCCCACACCTGCCGGCTCGATGCTGTCGACGACAATCTGGTAGGTCGACTTGCCCGGGAAGGTGGTGATCTTGCCGGTGGCAATAACCTCCATGCCCTCCTCGGGCCGCACGCGCAGCCGCGCGAAGGAGCCCTTCCACATCACCGCATCGATCCGGGCGGTGGCGTCCTTCAGACAGAAATAGACATGTCCGGAGGAATGCGGGCCCCGATAGCCCGAAATCTCGCCGCGCACGCGCACATAGCCGAACCGGTCCTCGATGGTGCGCTTGAGCGCGCCCGAGAGCTCGGAGACGGAGAGTTCGGCGGCATTGGAGGGGGGAGAATCCTGCGGTGGCATGGGCTGTTTATGCCCGATTGAGCCTGCGAGAGGAAGGGAGACGCAAATCCCTCTCCCGCGGCGCGCAGGGCGGGAGGGGGCGTGCGCGGCTAAAACGGCAGTCCCACGTAATTTTCTGCAAGCGACGTCTGCCCCGCGCGCGAGGACAGAACATAGGCGAGCTCGGCGCCGCGCACGCGGGAGTCGAAATCGTCCTGCGTCCCGAAATTATGCAGCATGGACGTCATCCACCACGAAAAACGCTGCGCCTTCCAGATGCGCGCGAGCGCCTGCGCGGAATAGCCATCGAGCGCGGCAACGGACGTCGTCTTGTAATAGGACACCAGCGCGTTGCGCAGATAATGCACATCGCTCGCAGCCAGATTGAGCCCCTTGGCACCTGTCGGTGGCACAATATGGGCCGCATCGCCCGCCAGGAACAGCCGTCCGAAACGCATCGGCTCGGACACGAAGGACCGCATCGGCGTCACGCTTTTTTCAAACACGCGACCGGTGACGAGCCTGTCCTGATCGCCCTTGGGAAGCCGCAGGCGCAATTCGTCCCAGATGCGATCGTCAGACCAGTCTTCGGGATCGGTGTCAGGCAGGCACTGGATGTAATGGCGCACCACTTTCGGCGAGCGCATGGAATAGAGCGCAAAGCCGCGCGGATGGCGCGCATAGATGAGTTCGTCCATCACCGGCGGTGCCTCGGCGAGAAT
>CAIWVR010000429.1 GCA_903916165.1 uncultured Hyphomicrobiales bacterium
AAGTCCAACCCGCAAGCTGCCATCGGCATGGTGGTCGGGTTCCTGGTCGGCGGCATATTCGTCGCGCTCCTGATTGCGGCCATTCGAAACGCCGCATGTTCCAAGACCTCTTGAACATATAAGCCTCTTTTGAACACCGCATGGGTGAGAGCGCTGGCCGGGTGAGGCCGCGCGTCAGAACATCCCTTTGTTCGGGAGGAAAGACCATCCCTCCGTCGCGACCTGCCCTCCAAGGCGCGCGCGGCCTTGGTCGGCGGTCAAGGATGGCCAACGGCCCGCGCAGCGGCCGGGCCTTTTCATCGAATGTGGCAAGGTTGGGAGGTGCCAGCCGCGCGCCACAGCTTCCCGATCCCCAACGACGCGGATCAAACCTGTTCGAGCTCGACCAGCGTCCCGCTCAAATCCTTCGGATGCAGAAAGAGGACAGGCTTGCCATGTGCGCCGATCCTGGGCTCGCCATCCCCCAGCACGCGCGCGCCTGCCGCCTTCAACCTGTCGCGTGCGGCGAGGATATCCTCCACCTCATAGCAGAGGTGGTGCATCCCGCCGTCGGGGTTTTTTTCGAGGAATTTGGCGATGGGCGAATTGTCGCCGAGCGGGGCGAGCAATTCGATCTTCGTGTTGTCCAGCTCGATAAAGACCACGGTGACGCCGTGGGCCGGTAGGGCCTGCGGTGCCGAGACACGGGCGCCCAACGTGTCGCGATAGAGCGCGGCGGACGTTTCAAGGTCCCGCACGGCAATGGCGACATGGTTGAGGCGGCCGATCATGCCCGTCTGCTCCGTCAACTAGACCTCGACGACCAGCACATGCACCATGGGCTTCTTGCCCCAGACCTGGCGCAACGTGTTGCGGATCGCGCGCTCCACCGACTGGGCCGTGGCATCGGCATCCTTGCGGCGTGACCGCGGCAGGCTGTCGAGCGTGGAAAAGATCGCCTCGTCGACGATCTCGTCCATCATCTTGCCGTCGCGCATCTTCATCGGCAGGCCGGTGAACATGACGTCGGGGTCGCCCACCACGTCTCCCTTGTCGTTGATCGCAATCGCGACCGACACGATCCCGGCAAAGCTGAGCGAGATGCGCGCCCGGATCGCCTCATCATTCTGGCTGACAAGCACATTGCCATCCTTGGCGAGGCGACCGTGCGGCACCTGGTCGATCACGCCGGGCTTGCCCGGACCCAGCAGCACGAGATCGCCATTGCGCGCCGGGATGACCTGGTTCACGCCCTGCGCTTGCGCAAAGCGGGCATGTTCGGACAGGTGGATGGCCTCGCCATGCGCAGGGATCGCGATCTGCGGACGGATCCAGTCGTACATTTTCTGCACTTCAGCGCGGCGCGGATGGCCCGACACATGGACGAGGCCATCGCGGTCGGTCACCACCTGCACGCCCTGCGTGATGAGGCCGTTGAGGATTTCCCCGACGCCCTTCTCATTGCCGGGAATGGTGCGCGAGGAAAAGATCACGCGGTCGCCCGGCGTGAGCTTCACTTCCGGATGTTCATTGGCGGCGATTCGCGCCAGCGCGGCGCGCGATTCGCCCTGGCTGCCCGTGGCCAGAATGACAATCTGCGAACGATCGAGATAGCCAAAGCTCTCTGCCGACAGGAAGGTCGGCACGCCATCGAGATAGCCGCATTCGCGCGCGACCGCGACGGTGCGCTCCATGGCGCGGCCCACGACCACGACCGTGCGTCCGCAGGCCGCGGCCCCGTCCGCCACCGCGCGCAGGCGCGCCACATTGGACGCAAATGTCGTGACCACGACACGCCCCGTCGAATTCTTGATGAGATCAGCCAGGCCCTTGGCGACATCGGTCTCCGACGGGCTCTGGCCTTCGCGCAGAATGTTGGTGGAATCGCAGATGAGCGCGAGCACGCCCTCATCGCCCAATTCGCGCAGGCGCTTCTCATCCGTCGACCAGCCAACGAGCGGCGTCTCGTCGATCTTCCAGTCGCCGGTGTGCATGACGAGCCCGGCGGGCGTGCGCAGCGCAAGCCCGCAGCTTTCGGGTATCGAATGCGCCATCTTCACGAATTCGATGTTGAACGGACCCAGATCGAAAGCCTTGCCCGGCTGCACGATGTTGAAAGAAATGCGCGGCGCACCGGGCTCGTTGAGACGCTTGGTTTCCAGAAGCCCTGCCGCAAAGCGCGTGCAATAGACAGGACAGCCCAGACGCGGCCACAGGTCGGCGACAGCACCAATATGGTCTTCATGCGCATGCGTGATGACGAGGCCGACCAGATCGCCCTTCAGCTTCTCGATGAAGCTGAGGTCGGGCATCAAGAGATCGATGCCCGGCAGGTCAGGGCCGGCGAAAGCCAGTCCGAGATCCACGAGGATCCACTTGCGCGCACGCTTGGGACCAAATCCATACAGCATGGCATTCATGCCGATCTCGCCAAGACCGCCCAGCGGCGCGAGAACCAGTTCACTGTCCATTGACATCCATCACCCGTTTTTCGGGCCGCTCGATCCCCCGGAGATACACATCTCCGGCGGCGATCGTCTCGCGACCATTTTTTGTTTCCAAGATCAATTGTCCCGCGGCGTCGATGCCACGAAAAATGCCTTCCAGCTCGCGCCCTGCGGACACGATCCGGATCTTCCTGTCACGCCCGGCGGCCAATTCCAGCCACGCAACGCGTATGCGATCAAATTCCGCGCCACCCTGCCAGCGATCGAGCCAGAACGCCATGTTTTCCGCGAGCAAGCTCAGCAAAGCCTCGGCTGTGGTCTCAATGCCCATCTCGGCCAAAGAGGTCGCGGGATAGGGCAAGCCCTCCGGATGGGCGCAAATATTCACGCCAAAACCGATCACACAGGCCAGGTGCCCCCCCGGCATATGCGCGGCCTCAAGCAGCAGGCCGGACAGTTTGGCTCC
>CAIWVR010000430.1 GCA_903916165.1 uncultured Hyphomicrobiales bacterium
AGCGCGTGTGCCCGCCACCGATCAGCGGCAGCACCGGCGACAGGCGCGCGAGCGCGGCAAAACGGTTGAAGAAATCATCCTCGGGTCCGAAGACGATGGAGGGGCGCAGCACATTGGCGTCCGGAAAATATTCGAAGACTGCAGCCTCGCCGGCGGCCTTGGTCCGCGCATAGGCCGAATCGGACTGCGCATCGGCACCGAGCGCGGACATTTGCACGAATGTGCGGACGCCCGCTTCCTTCGCGGCGCGCGCCACGGCGCGGGCGCCAAAGCCCTGCACGGCGTCAAAACTCTGGCGACCGGTCTCGGTGAGGATGCCGACCAGGTTCACGACCGCATCCGCGCCGCGCACGGCCGCCGCGACAGAGGCCGGATAGCGCAGATTGGCCTGGATCGGCTGGATCTGGCCGACGCGGCCAGAGGGCTGCAAATGGCCCGCAAGATCGGGACGACGGCAGGCGACACGAATGCGCCAGCCGTCGCGCGCCAAAGCCCGCACGACATGGCGGCCGATAAAGCCGGAGCCGCCGAAAACCGTCACCAGACGGCCAGTCCTGTCGCTTGTCTCGCGCATCGAAAATCCCCGCGTGCAGCTTGCCTGATTGGTCGCCCGCTGATTAGAGGAGGACGGCTGTTCTGTACAGGGGGACGACGGGCGGGACCCGCCTCAGTCGCGGCGCGCGCGCACCCGGATCGGGATCGGGATGAGGTCGCGGCGACCACCGCCAGGGCCATCGTCGCGATCGTCCCGGATGTCGCTCCGGCCCATGATCGCAGTCCCGCAGACCGCACTGCCGAAGGTCACGGAGCACCCGCCAAACAGCAGCAGGAGCGCGGACAGCGGATGGTCGCTGCGGGCGAGCAAGGTGCCAAGGCCCGCGACGTCCCAAGCAATGAGGAAGGCGGCGAAAAGCACCCCGAGCATGGCACCTGCAAAGGCATTCCAGGCGAGGATGCGGATCAGGTCTTGTTCGGCACGCTTGCTCATGCAGCACCTTTCCTGGCAGACATCCATGGCACGCGACACACGGACTTCCGTTGCAGACGACACACAGGCACCGCCTGTCGCTCTCAATATAGAAACGATCACCATGAGTTTCACCGTCCACGTGGCGGAAATAAGTCGGGATGTCGCGCGGATGACAGATTGACAACAAGGCGCTGCGCCCCGTAGAACCCGCCCGTGCCCAGGTGGCGGAATTGGTAGACGCGCTGGTTTCAGGTACCAGTCTTGCAAGAGGTGAAGGTTCGAGTCCTTTCCTGGGCACCAGTCCGCGAATATATGCCAGACTGCTTTGCGCAAGGCTTGATTTGCTTCCTGTGGAAGCATCTGTCGCAGCGCCCGGAGGTTGTCCTTCGTGACGGGTGCCGACCCATTTCACGGATCGCGAGAGACCCACCCGATCGTCTGGCTCGCGCAGGCCCCCGCCGCTGCACACGTCGAGCCTGCCTTTTCAACGTCCCGTTCCGCGCGCGTCGCTCGCCTGGCTTGCGCATGGGATTGCGGGGACGGCATGGGGCTCAGTCCGCCCCGCATGGAGGCGAGCTGTTCGACGACACCGACTGCTGCGCTCATGCTGCATCGCCGTCTGGCTGTTCAAGCAACTCAACCAAAACGTGTGATCAAAACTGATATTATGGATGTTTCAGATCCCGCGTTCATTTGTCATAAATGTATTGGTTGTAATTTATCTCTATTCAAATAGCTTTATTAGGTTGCACGCCATGAAAATTGCCCCCAAGCTTTTCATTCCTATCGTCGCCATGAGCCTTGCACTTCTCGCCATCGTCAGCGTCGCGCTCTGGCTTCAGTCCGAGGCCTCCAAATCTTACGCCTCCGCCCGTATCGAAGGCGCTCTCTCGCTCGACGCCAGCGAAGTGCGCGCCTTGAGCCGCGCCATCCAGCGTGATGCCCTTAAGCGGATCGAAGCCTCGGGCGCTAAAGCCGATTCACTGGAAAAATCGATCACGACGCGCAGCGCCGAATTGCTGATGCGTGCGAAACGGGTGGTCGATTCCCCGTTGGCCACCGAAGAAATGAAACACACATTCCTGCCCCTCCAAACTGCGGTCATGAAAGAGATCGCCAACGTGGTTGACCTTGCGCAGGGGCAGGACAAGGACGCGGCCCGCCATTTCTTCACGTCGCATGTCGAGCCTGCTGAAAAGGCCGCCTCCAAGATCACTGACGGCTTCCTGGAGGCCGCCGTGGAGCGTGCCAATCATCTCGCCGCCGCCAACGACGCGCTTGAAAAGGAGGGGCAGATTTCGCTTGTCGCAGCGGCCGTGGCCGCTTTGCTTATGACCGGCATCGGAACCGGTTTGCTCATCACGCGTGGGGTGGTCGGGCCGATCCGCCTGATGCAGGGCTCGATCGAGAAGATTTCGCATGGCGATTACGTGTCCCCCGTCGGGGGTCTCGAACGCAAGGACGAATTCGGAGAGGTCGCGCGCGCGGTCGAGGGGTTCCGGAGTGAGCTCGCCAAGGGCGACGCATTGCGGGCCGAACAGGAAGTCCTGCGGGAGGAGGCGACGACGCAGCGTCAGGCAAGCGAAGCGGAGCGCGCGAGGTCAGCGCGCGATGTGGAGGTCGTCGTGACCTCGGTCGCGGCCGCCTTGCGGGATCTTGCAAGCGGCGATCTGACCGTCTCCCTCGACGGCACCTTTCCGCCCCAATATTCCCAGCTGAAGGTCGATTTCAACCTTGCCATCTCACAGCTGAAATCCGCGATGAGGTCCATCGCGCAATCGGTCGGTGCTCTTCACAACGGGAGCAATGACATCAATGAGGCGACCAATAATTTGTCGGGACGCACGGAGCGCCAGGCGGCCGCGCTCGAAGAAGCTTCGGCTGCGCTCGCTCAGGTCACGGTTGGCGTGAAGGCGACATCGGCCAATGCGCTTCATGCCCGCGACGTGGTGATGGCGGCGAAAACCGAGGCCGGTCTCTCTGGAAACATCGTCAAAGAAGCCGTCATGGCGATGGGCGGAATCCAGAAATCCTCCACCGAGATCGGGATGATTGTCGGCTTGATCGACGAGATCGCCTTCCAGACGAACCTCCTGGCGCTGAATGCCGGCGTCGAGGCGGCGCGGGCAGGCGAGACCGGCCGCGGCTTTGCTGTCGTGGCGACCGAGGTTCGCGCCCTCGCCCAGCGTTCGGCCGAGGCGGCAAAAGAAATCAAGGCCCTGATTTCAAGCTCCTCGGCGCAGGTGGCCAGCGGCGTTGAACTGGTGGGGCAGACGGGCGCGACACTGTCCAGAATTGTCCAGCACGTGGTCGACATTACGTCGATTGTTTCGGGCATCGCCAATTCCGCACAGGAGCAGGCGGTCGCCCTCGACCAGATCAACGCTTCGGTCAGCCACATGGACCAGATCACGCAGCAGAATGCGGCGATGGTGGAAGAATCCACGGCGGCCAGCACGACACTGGCTGACGAGGCCTCGTCCTTGCTCGATCAGGTGGGGAGGTTTCGCATCGGAACCGGGTATGCAAATGACCACAGCCCCTCGCGTGCGGCGTAAGGCAGGCGGAACCGCATGCGCGGCGGGCGAGGACGGCTACGCGTCCCGCTTGCCGCGCGTGAAAGCAAGTGTCCGGGGGAAAGGGTGCGACCGTCGTTTCCCGGGCGCCCATTCCTGAATGTGTGTAGATCTGTCCTGCGCGGTGCCTGTGCTGCTGCCCTTTGAAGCGCCTGCAGGGCGCTGGAGGACGCCTCCACCATGACAATCCGCTTCCTCCTCGATGGCCCGGAAAATGTGCAGGCGACGATCCTGCTCGCCCACGGCGCGGGCGCTCCCATGGAGTCCCCCGCTATGCACCTGCTCGCGTCCACGCTCGCCGGCGCGGGTTTTCGCGTGGCGCGTTTCGAGTTTGCCTATATGGCGGCGCGGCGCGCGGGGCAGCGCAGGCCGCCGCCCAAGGGCGAAAC
>CAIWVR010000431.1 GCA_903916165.1 uncultured Hyphomicrobiales bacterium
AGGATCTCGCCGCGCCGGTGGAGGTCCTTGAACCATGACCAGGCGGAGGCCCAGACGATGTCGAAATTGGTCTTGTTGGCCTTGATCTGCTGCTCGACCTGCACGGCGAGCGGCCCGGATCCCACAAAGGAATATTCCATCTTCAGATCGGGCATGCCGTAATGAATCTTGAATTCTTCCTGGATCTTCTTGGCCTCTTCCGGCTCGATGAAAACACCAGCCCAGTGGAAACTGCCTTCCTTCCTGGCTTCCTCGATCAGCTTGAGAACGCGATCCCGTTCAGCAGCACTCTGTTCATTCTTGATGATCGGCGGAGGATCGCTGGCCAGAACAGGGCCTGCGCACAACAAAGTGCCCAAAACGATCGCGTTGCGAAGTTTCTGTAGCATGCATCCTCCCCCATTTTAGTATTTTGATTTGTAGCGTTCCGGAATGTCCAGATTGAAGAGCTTGGCGGCATTTCCTCCGAGGATGTTGCGCTTGCTTTGCTCGTTCAGGAAGGGCAAATCGTAGATGCGCGATGGCACATCGAAATCCCAATGCGGCCAGTCGGAAGAATAAAGCAGCTGCGTATCAGCCTTGATCGCTTCGAAAGTGCCTTCCAGCAATTTCATGTTGGTCGCTTCCATCGGCTGAACGGTATAAAACATCTCCTGCATATATTCACTGGGAAGACGCTTGAGCAGAGGCGCTTCGGACACACGCATCAGATATTCGTGATCAAGCCTCTGCATGAGAAACGGCACCCATGCCAGTCCACTCTCGATCCAGATCACCTTGAGTTTCGGAAAACGCTCCGGCAATCCATTGATCACCCAATTGGTCAGGTGCACCATATTGCTGAGCACGAAGCTGATTGCGTGCATCGACAGGAACCGATTGAGCTGCTTGGTATATTCATTGTTCCAATTGTGATGCGCATGGAAGCCGATCGGCATGCCGGCTTCCTCGAGCATGGCATAGACGCGCATATATTCATTGGCATGAACCGCCTGGTAGCGTGTGCTGGTCACCAGAAACCCGCACACGCCCTTGGCACCGATGAACCGCTTGACCATGGCTTCTGCGGCTTCGGGCGTATTGAACGGAAGATACAGCATGGCCTTCATTCTAGGCTCATGCGGCAGCACATGCTCGACGATCCAGCGATTATAGGCGATCGCCAGCTCGACCTCCATTTCGCGCACGGGATGCATTCCCAGAAACAGCAAGGCGCTGGGGAAGAAGACCTGATAACTGAGTCCCATCGAATCCATCGCACGGCGCGCCAGGGTGACAACGCGCGGGACCGACTTGTCTTCGATCTTTTCCTGGAGAGCCGCGCCGTGAGGGATGCGCCCGCCCACATGTTGCAACTGCAAACCCGGCTGATTGTTGATAAAGGCACCGCGGCCTGTGCCACCGCCAAAGAAAGCAGCGGCTTCGCGCGTGGCGTCGTTTTCTATGAATTTCAAAACCTCCGGCCAGGCTTCGGCATCACCGATATGCGAATCCACGTCGACGATGAGATAATCATCCATGCGCCGATCGGCCGACTGCTGCTGAACCTTTGCGAGAATGTCACTCGAATGGGTAAAGGCGTCGATGATCGGGAGTTCTGAAATCTGGGGCTGGTCCGACATTCTTTTTCTCCGTCAACCTGTGTACCGACGTTGTTCAGTCGCGCGGACGCGACGCCCACATCGACAGGTCGAATAGATTCAAGTCGACGACGTGCATGAGTTCGACTGTCAAAACCGCAACTTCCGTCGCCGTGATGCTGGTGCCCTCACGAACGGGTGAAAAGGTTTTCTGACTGGCGTCGATCTTCGCCGAAAAGAGCTTGAGAGCAGCGGTCAAGAGGCTCTGGATCGCCTCGGTGCTCACCTCTCCGGCGAGGCCCGAGCGCTCAATCGCCTGCACCTGCTCCCAGACGCACTGCGCGTCTTCGGCGAGTTTTCCCACGGCATTCGTCGCAAGATCAGAGCAGGACATAAACACCCCCCTCGCGAACCGAGACGGGAACAGCCTTCAATTTGAGCGTGCTGGC
>CAIWVR010000432.1 GCA_903916165.1 uncultured Hyphomicrobiales bacterium
ATGGTGCCCAAGCAAATCAACGAGGCACGCCGCGCGGTCGAGAGTTTTGCACTGCGGGCACCCGAGCCAGGCGCCAATGAAGCGCCGGGTTTCGAGGCCATTGTCGGCGGTTCCCGCGCCGGTCTGGCCGTGGACCCCCCCGAGGCTTTGCCCCGCTCCAAGGCAAACACGCGGATCATTTCGCTTCAATGAGAGAGGCCAACATCGTCGAGCAGAACCAGCACATCCCGATCTCGGCGCTGCTGCTGGGGGTTGCCGGGCTGATCCCGTTTTTCGGACTTGCCGTCTGGCAGGGCGTGAGCGCGGACGAACTGCTGGCCGGGCGGCTGATGATGGGATTTGTCTTCTACGCCGCCTCGATCCTGTCATTTCTCGGCGGCATCGGCTGGGGTCTGGCGATGAACGAGACCGATCCGGTGCAACGCGGCCTGGCGTTCAGCGTCAGCACCGTGCCCGCGCTGATTGCCTGGGCGGCGGCCTTCATCAACGTGCAGAATCTCGGCTTCGCGCTGACGATCCTCGGTGCCGCCTTCCTGCTGCAATCGGCATGGGACTGGCACCTGACGCAGATCGGCCGCGCGCCTCGCTGGTTTGCAAAATTGCGTATCGGCCTGACGATCGCCGTCCTGTGCGCGATGGCGCTGGCGTGGTCGCTGCAACCGCAGCTGTCCGGCATCGGCGGCGCGGTCTAGCGGTTCAATCCGCATGACATTGCGCGTGGCCGACCACATAGACGCGGTCGCGGCCGAGCACATGCGCGCGGGGCGCGCCATTGGGAAACAGCGGCGCAAAAGCGATGTCGCGCAGGTTCAGGCCCCCCGCATAGGCGCCGAAGGCGGGCATCACGCAACGCTCGCCATCGCTCGCAAAACAGCGGCGGCGCAAGCTGCCATGCGTCGTCACCACGCGCGCGACCGGATGCAAATGTCCCGCGATCTCACCCTGCGCAGCACCGGCGCGCGGCTCGTGGCGGAAGGTGATCGTCCCGAGGCGGATCTCGTCCTGCGCTTCGCCCGCCAACAAGGTCGGCGGCGCCGGATCGTGATTGCCCGCGATCCAGATCCAGTCGCGGCCAGCCTGCAGCGCGCGCAACGCGGCGCGATCTTCCTCGCCCATGCGCGCAGCTGCGTCACGATCATGAAATGAATCACCCAGCGCGATGACGCGGCGTGGAGTGTAGCGGCCGATCACGCGCGCCAGATGCGCCAGCGTGGCCGCCGTGTCATAGGGCGGCAACAGCACGCGACGGCGCGCATAGCTCGACCCTTTTTCGAGATGCAGGTCGGCGACGACGATCAGGCTCTCGGCTTCGAAATAGAGCGCACCCGAGGCGTCCGCGACAAAGCTTTCGCCCGCGATCACAATCTCCTGCGCCGCGCCCGCGCGGTGCAGGTGGGCGATGCTGATGCGCTGATGCGTCATGAAGCTCCTGCTTCCTCGGCGAGCATGGCGGCGGCTTCGGCCAGAATTTCGTCCTGGGCCTCGCCATAGACCGGCTCGCGTCCGATTTCCAGCATGACCGGAACCGCCAGCGGCGAGATCCGGTCCAGATCCTTGTGGACAATGTGACCCTGCACGCGCGCCAGCATGTCGGCAAGCCGCGCCAGATCGAGCAGGCCCGAGGCTGCGTCCTCGCGCGCGGCGCGCAGCAGGATGTGGTCGGGCTGGTGACGGCGCAGCACATCATAAATGAGATCGGTCGACATGGTCACCTGACGGCCGCTCTTTTCCTTGCCGGGAAAGCGCCGCTCGATGAGCCCGGAGATCACCGCGCACTGGCGAAAGGTGCGCTTCATCAGGGCCGATTCCTGCAGCCATTCCTCCAGATCGTCGCCCAGCATGTCCTGCGCGAACAGCACGCTCATGCTGACAGATCCGTGCCGCACGCGGGCCGCCGTGTCGGTGACGCTCCACACCGCCAGCGCATAATCATTGGCGACGAAGCCCATCGGCTTCAGGCCCAGGCGCTCCATGCGCCGCGTCAGCAGCATGCCCAGCGTCTGGTGCGCGAGGCGTCCCTCGAACGGATAGGCGACGAGATAATGGCGCCCGCCGCGCGGAAAGGTTTCGACGAGCAGGTCGCCGGCTTTTGGCAGCACCGATGTCTTCTTCTGCACGTTCAGCCATTCGGACACCTGTCCCGGCAGCGTCTTCCAGAGTTTGGGGTCGGACAGGATCTTGCGCACGCGCGCGGCGAGATAGGTCGAGAGCGGAAACTTGCCTCCCGCATAGGACGGCACTTTGGGCGTGTCGGAGCGGGCACGCGAGACCAGCGCCTCGCTGTCCACAATGCCCTGCAGCGCGAGCACTTCGCCACCGAACAGAAATGTGTCGCCCGGAGCCAGCGTCTCCAGAAAATATTCCTCGATTTCGCCCAGCACGCGCCCGCCGCGCCGCAGCGGCCCGGTGTAGGCCGTGCCCGTCGCGCCCTCGGGCACCCGCTTGGTGGGCGCCTTGGGCGCGCGCCCCTGCACGAGGCGGACCTTCAGCATGTCGGCTTCCACAATGGTGCCGACATTCATCCGATAGGCCTGTGCCACAGAGAGATTCGAGATCCGCCAGAGACCGTCCGCATTCTGCCTGATCTTTGCAAAACGCTCGTAGCTTTTCAGCGCATAGCCGCCATTGGCGACGAATTCGAGCGCTGCATCGAAGGTCGCGCGATCGAGATCCGCATAGGGTTCGGCGCTGCAGATTTCGCGATGCAGGTCATCTGCGTGAAACGGTGCCGCGCAAGCCATGCCCAGAATATGCTGGCACAAAACGTCGAGCGCGCCGGCGCGGGCCGCTGGCGTGTCCTGCGCGCCCTCGCGCGCCGCCTCGATGGCGGCCGTGCATTCGAGCATTTCAAAACGGTTGGAGGGCACGAGGATGGCGCGCGAAGGTTCGTCGAGCCGGTGGTTGGCGCGGCCGATGCGCTGCGTCAGACGGCTCGCGCCCTTGGGCGCGCCGATGTTGATGACGAGATCGACGGCGCCCCAGTCGATGCCGAGATCGAGCGTGGATGTACAGACCACGGCGCGCAGGCGTCCCTCCGCCATCGCGCCTTCCACCTTGCGGCGCTGGCTGGCGTCGAGCGAGCCGTGATGCAGGGCGATGGGCAGATTGTCGTCGTTGATCCGCCACAACTGCTGGAAAATGGCTTCCGCCTGCGCGCGCGTGTTGACGAAGATCAGCGCGGTTTTCGCGGTCTTGATCGCCTCGTAGACTTCTTGAATGGCGTAAGAGGCGCCGTGCCCCGACCAAGGCAGGCGCTCGCGCGTGTCGAGCATGGAGAGATCAGCGGGCGCACCCGGCGGCGCCGTAACGATTTCGGCCAGCCGCGGAGCATCCTCCTGCGCGACGAGATAGCGGCGCAATTCGTCGGGATCGCGCACCGTGGCGGAGAGGCCCGTGGCCGTCATGGCGGGCGCGAGACTGCGCAGGCGCGCAAGACCCAGCGCGAGGAGGTCGCCGCGTTTCGAGGTCACCATGGCGTGCAATTCGTCGAGCACGACACGGCGCACATTGGCAAACAGGGTCAGCGCATCCGGGCTCGCCAGCAGCAGCGCGAGCTGCTCGGGCGTCGTCAGCAGGATCTGCGGCGGGTCGCGCCGCTGGCGCGCACGCTTGCTGGCGGATGTATCGCCGGTGCGCGTCTCGATGCGCAGCCGCAGGTTCATTTCCGCCGCAGGAATTTCAAGATTGCGCGCGACATCGACGGCAAGCGCCTTGAGGGGGGAAATGTAGAGCGTGTGCAGCCCGCCGCCCGGACGGTTGCGCGGTTGCTGGCTGAGTTCGACCAGCGATGGCAGGAAGCCAGCGAGCGTCTTGCCGGCACCGGTGGGCGCGACCAGCAGGGTGCTTTTCCCGTCCTGCGCATGGGCCAGCAATTCGAGCTGGTGGCCGCGCGGCGCCCAACCGCGCGCGGCAAACCATTGCGCAAAGAGCGGCGGCAGGAGGGCCTGTGTCTGCGGAGGTTTCTTGGGAGGTTTCTTGCGGCGCACGCGCGTGAAACTAGGGCGCGGCGAGCACGAAGGCCAGCCCCGGCACGGGAACGCCCCTGTCCTGGCGCACGGAGACAGTGTCGCAGCCCAGGATATGGAAGCCCTCGTGCGCGGCCAGCCGCTCGATATAGGCCTGCGACTGCGCATAGCGCAGGTCGTCCCCCAGCACGAAGTCGCCGGTCTCGGCCCGCTGCAGCGTGAAGACGAACAGCCCGCCCGACGCCAACACGCGGCGGGTCTCGGCAAAGACCGGCGCGAGATCACCGCAATAGACAAACACATCGGCCGCCAGCACGAGGTCGACGCTGGCCGTCGCCCGGGCTGCAAGGAAGGCCTGCATATCGCCGGCCTCGACATGGCGGTAACGCCCGCTGGCGCGCGCGCGGTCAGCCATGGCGGAAGCAAGATCGACGCCGTCAATGCTGGCGCAGGCCCCCGCAAGCTCGAGTGCCATCAGGCCCGTGCCGCACCCGAGATCAAGCGCGGCGCCGAACCGCATGTCGCGGCCAGCCAGCGCACAGGCCCGCGCCATGGCCGCCTTCAGGATCGGCGGGCCGCAATAGGCGAGATCGCGGACCAGATGCTCCTCGAACCGCGCGGCATATTGATCAAACAGGCCGCGCACATAGGCGTCGGGCGGACGCGCGGGGTTTTCGCCGCGCAGCCGCGCGAGCCGCAGGGCGGCACCCTGAGAATCCTCGGGGTCGCAGGCGAGTGCGCGCAGAAACGCGGCTTGCGCTGCCTCGACATCGCCCAGCGATGCGCGCGCATCGCCAAGCGCGTACCAGGCCGGAGCCCAACCAGGTGCAATTTCAAGCGCCTGTTCGCAAAGATCAGCGGCGGCAGCATGATCACCATCGCCCGCAGCGCCGCGCGCGTAATCATAGCGGCGGTCGGCCGTGGAAATTCCGGAAGAGCGGGAGAATTGAGGCATGGGATGGACAAGCGCTGAACGACCGCCTGGGTCAAGGGGGGGCGCGCCCTTGCCCTGCGCCCCCTCGCCCTTTAGTTTCGCGCGCCTGAAGGAGTTCTGCCTTGCCATTCATCTATAAAATCGCGCCGCAAAGCCTGTGGGACGAAGCCCGTGCCGCAGGTGCCTTCACCGGTGCCCCGGTGGACCTCGCCGACGGCTACATCCATTTTTCGACCGCACAGCAGACGCGCGAGACGGCGGCAAAACATTTTGCCGGACAAAGCGATCTCGTGCTCGCCATCATCGACGCCGACGCCCTGGGCGATGCGCTGAAATGGGAGCCATCACGTGGCGGCGAGCTGTTTCCGCACCTGTATCGCCCGCTGCGCATGGATGAAGTGGCCAGCGTCCACCCCCTGCCGCTCAAGGCCGACGGCGCGCATGAATTCGGGCATCTGCTGTCATGACCGGGCTTGTCCATCGCCTCACCCGTCCGATCCTGTTCGCGATGGAGCCAGAGCAGGCGCATGGTGCCACCATCGCCGCACTGCGCATGCTTCCCCTGCCCGCCGCCGCGCCGCATGACCCGCGCCTCGCGGTGGAGGCCTTCGGCCTGCGCTTTCCCGCGCCGCTCGGCATGGCCCCGGGCTTCGACAAGGGCGGCGAAGTGCCCGATGCGCTTCTGCGTCTCGGCTTCGGCTCGGTGGAAATCGGCACGATCACGCCGCTGCCGCAGCCCGGCAATCCCAAGCCCCGCCTGTTTCGGCTGAAGGACGATCTCGCGGTCATCAATCGGCTCGGCTTCAACAGCGAGGGCCATGCGGTGCCTCATGCGCGACTGAAAGCCCGCGCCGGAAAACCCGGCATCATTGGTGTGAATGTCGGTGCCAACAAGGAATCGAGCGACCGTGCCGGCGATTACGTCACGGGCGTGCGGACGTTCGCTGACGTCGCCAGCTATTTCACGATCAACATTTCATCGCCCAACACGCCGGGCCTGCGCGACCTGCAGCAGGCACCCGCGCTCAACAGCCTGCTCGCCCGCATCATTGAGGCGCGCGATGAACGCGCTGCCGTGCATGGCCGCAAGCCAGTGCTGCTGAAGATTGCGCCAGACCTGACGCCCGGCGATCTCGACGACATCGTGCGCGTCGCGCGTGAACGGAAAGTCGATGGCATGATCGTCGGCAATACGACGATCGAGCGCCCGGCCACCCTGCGCAGCCCGGACGCGCGCGAAGCCGGCGGCCTGTCAGGTCGTCCGCTGTTCGACCTCGCCACAAAGATGCTGGCGGCGACGTTCCTGCGCGTCGAGGGCCAGTTTCCGCTGATCGGCGTGGGCGGCATCGACGGGCCGGCGACCGCCTTCGCCAAGATCGAGGCGGGCGCGAGCCTGCTGCAGATCTATTCGGTGATGGTGTTCGAGGGCCCCGCGCTCGTCGGCGAGATCCATCGCGGCATGCTGCGTGAACTCGACAAGCGGGGCACGACGCTGGCGCAGACCGTAGGTGTCCGCGCCGCGCATTATACGGCGGGCTTCTAGCGCCCCCGCACCGCCATCAGGCGCATGATCAGCCAGATCGGCACGACGATGATCGCGCCGGCAACGACATATTGCCCGACATCGTGGATGGCGTCGAAACCCATGCCCCAGAGGCGACGGAAAAAC